>JAAZZJ010000074.1 GCA_014237695.1 Oscillospiraceae bacterium
TGCGGGTCTATGCGGTTCTGCGCCGGTGCTATAAAGAGGACGCAGCCGTTTTGAAGCTGGATAGCTGTACGGTGGATTTCAGCCGGGCCGAAGTGGATAAGGGCGGTGAGATACTCCCCTTGACAGCGATGGAGCATAGACTGCTGGAAACTCTTGCGAAGAATGAGGGCCGTATTGTGACAGTGGACATACTCTGCGAGGCTCTATGGGGCGACAATCCTTTTGGCTATGAAAACAGCCTGAACGCCCATGTGCGGCGCGTCCGGGAGAAGATCGAGGCAGACCCGTCAAAGCCGGTGTCCTTGCTGACAGTCAAAGGGCTGGGCTATAAGCTGCTGGCGAGGAAATAATGCGTGGGGGATAAACAAGGGCCATGAAAAAAAGCCATTCCAAAACACATTTGCTTTTCTATATCCTGATAACAATACTGCTTGCTTTGATTGTATGGACGATTTGGGGAAATACAGCGTTAATGGTAAATTCAATTACTGTTTCCGGCAATCAGATACCCTCGGAGTTTTCCGGGTTTAGAATTGCACAGATTTCTGATCTGCATAACGCTGAATTTGGAGAAGGAAACTCGCATTTATTAAACAGCCTTTCCGAGAGCAAGCCGGATATGATTGCAATAACGGGCGATCTGATAGATGCACAGCATACGAACATAGATGTTGCTCTTTCTTTTGCTGAAAAGGCGGTTCAAATTGCGCCAGTCTATTATGTGACGGGCAATCACGAAGCCAGCCTGTCACAGTACAGTGAGCTTAAAACAGGACTTGAAGCCGCTGGCGTGATCGTTCTTGAGGACAATGCAATACAGCTTGAACACAACGGCGGTATTGTCACTTTGATGGGACTTTCAGACCCTAATTTTACAATCAAAAGTAATATCTTCGATGAAGTCCCCGCTATGATAAGTACCAAGTTGAATGACCTGATGGAAAATAAGGTTGGCTATACGATTTTGCTTTCACACAGGCCGGAATTGTTTGATACCTATGTAAGCTGTGGTGTTGATTTAGTTTTAAGCGGTCACGCACACGGCGGGCAATTTCGGTTGCCACTGATCGGCGGGCTGGTTGCTCCCAATCAGGGATTTTTCCCAAAGTACGATGCTGGCCTCTATACAAACGGCGGCACAAATATGGTTGTCAGCCGTGGCCTTGGAAACAGTATCATACCGCTCCGCTTCAATAATCGGCCAGAGATTGTATTAGTGGAGCTTAAAGCAGATTGACCGGCAAAGGGGTGGAGTGACCGATGAAAGCATTTGGAAAATATATATCAAAGTATCTTCTCTCCTTTTTTGTGTTTGCTCTCATTCTCCTGCTTATCAATATTCTTGCGTTTGCCTTGACGTTCGGGGGTATCGTATTCAGGGAATACGGTTCGGCATCACCGGCAAATATGTTAGAGGCCGTGGCCGCTGATCTGTCAGCATCCGGCATATCAGAAAAACAGTCGCAGGAATTAACCCGCAATCAAATTTGGGCTATGCTATTGGATGCAAGCGGACACTGCATTTGGGAGGTATCTTTGCCGGAGGAAATACCAACGCAGTACACTATTCAAGATGTGGCTGTGTTCTCAAAGGGCTATCTGCAAGACTATCCTGTTTTTGTGCGGAACATGGACAATGGCCTGCTGGTGCTGGGCTACCCGAAAGACAGCTTTATGAAGCTGACGGGAAACTATTTCCCGATACGGGCAATCAGGCTTTTTCCGCTCTTTATAACCGGCATCCTGGCGATTGACATATTGCTTCTGTTTTTGGTCTACTGCTTCTCAAAACGAAAAATTGCAAAAAATACGGAGCCGATTATGGCCTCTATCAAAACACTGTCCACAGGAAAACCTGTTGAACTGTCCATTCGAGGCGAGTTGTCGGAAATTGCGGATAGTGTCAATCAGGCATCCCAGGTGTTGAACAGACAGAACCAGGCCCGTGCCAACTGGATCAGCGGCGTTTCCCATGATATACGCACACCACTCTCTATGATTATGGGATATGCCCAACGGATTGCCGGAGATCATGGAGCCAGTGAGAATATTCAGCAGGAGGCAGAAATCATCCGGGCGCAGAGCGCAAAAATCAAAGACTTGGTGCAGGACTTGAATTTGGTATCGCAGTTAGAATATGAAATGCAGCCGCTCCATAAAGAGCCGGTACGCCTGTCCAAATTACTGCGCTCCTATGCGGCGGATTTGCTCAATGCAGGTATCGGTGGGAAACATTCAGTCGAGGTTGAAATTTCTTCCGAAGCGGAAACCGCAGTTATAGACTGTGACGCCCGTTTGATTTCGCGGGCTATCGGTAACTTGGTGCAGAACAGCATCAACCACAATCCCCAGGGGTGCGATATTTTCCTGTCCCTTGACTGTTCATCGGAAAATGTTTCTATCACAGTTGCGGACAATGGCGTGGGTATGTCCGCTGAAAAATTGCGGGAGCTGGAAGAAAAACCGCACTATATGGAAAGCACCGATGAACGGCTGGACTTGCGGCATGGGCTGGGGATGTTGTTGGTAAGGCAAATTATGGAGGTACATGGTGGAGTAATGGAGATAAATACTACTCAAATATGTGGATTGACAGTAATTCTATCCTTTCAAAAAAACTCACAGTAAATGTATTGCAACAGGCCAGATGGGTTATTTGTCCATCTGGCCTGTTTGTTATAAATAGTAAATCAGTTCTGCAAAAATGATTTCCTCCACCTGGGTCTTACAGCAATTCATCAGCCCCACCCAGCGCATGGGGTCGTGTGCTTTCAAATCCTCGGTGGCCCCGGCCTCTTTTGCCATTCCCGGCATCATGCTGTCCAGCATATCATTGGCGGCGTCCTCGGTTTCAAGCAGACGGGCGAACAGCTTGCCGCTCAAGGTCAGGCGATTGAACAAGCCCGGTCGATGCTCTTTCAGATACCGCAGACGCAGCAGCCCATACTTGCCCAGGCTGCGGTCAGGCTGCGGCTCCAATGCAAGGTTGGGGATATAGTAATCTCCAACTTTGGTATAGGTCAATTCGATTTCCATAGTGATGCTCCCTTCTCTCTCAAAGCGTGGGGCGGACTTGTATTGCCGCCCGTTTCGGCTCCTGGCGCGGTAGATCAGCGACATGGGCATAGATACCCTTTGCCATGTCCTCCTGCCGGATAGCGGCTTTTTGTGCGTCGATTTTAGCCTTTTTCCCCGGTCTGGTGCGTTCCTCATACTGCCGCTGCCAGCCGCTGGCCTTGCGGCGGAGATAGGCTTGGTGGCGTTTGTCTTTCAATTCCTCGTTCTTCCGAATTGCCTCCTGTTCCTCCCGGGTCAACTCCACTTCCCGGAACGCCGGAGGGATGTACTTGCCCACAAAATTGAAGTAGACCTCCACCGCCTGGGTGGTTTCGATACTGCCCTTACGGTCACGTTCATGGACAAGGATTTTCTCGACAAACTCATTGAGCATGGTATTCGTCATGTTCTCGAAGCCCTGGTATTTGTCAATCAAGGCAATAAACTTCTCTGCCAATTTCTTTCCCTGGTCGTAATTGCTGACGGCCTTTTCCAACTCGGCAATCTCGGTGGCAAGTGCCTCCTGCTCCTTGGCGTACTGTGCGTCCAGCGCGGCATAGCGGGCGTCTGGCAAGCGTCCCAGGGCGTTATCCTCATAAATTTTACACACAAGCCGTTCCAGCTCCCCGGCCCGTTTCTGTGCCGCCGTCAGCCGCCGCTTTTTCTTCTTGATGTCGCTGTCCTGCTGGCTGGCCTGGGCCTCCTGCACCTCCCGGATAAACGCCGTCCGGTCAGACTTGGCAAAGTCGGCAATTGAATCAGCAAAGCAACAACCGAATCAGCATCATGCGGGACGAGCCGGTAGCGGCCTCGTTGATGAAGTTAGGCATACCGACCATGATCGGTATGCTGATCTCCGCACTCTACAACGCCATCGACGCCTATTTTGTGAGCGGCCTGGGCATGAGCCAGATGGGGGCGGTGTCTGTTGTATTTCCCATCGTACAGATCGTTATTGGCTTGGGGATGATGTTTGGGGCCGGAGCATCGTCCTATATCTCCCGGTTACTTGGAAAGGGAGATAACGCAGAAGCCAATCGAACCGCATCCACCGCCCTTTTTGCCAGCATTTTTGTAGGAGCGGTCATTATCGCAGGGATTATGGTATTCCTCGACCCTGTGCTGATGTCGCTGGGGGCAACTGATACGATTTTGCCTTATGCGAGAGCCTACGCCCAAATCTATGTGACTGGCTCCATCATCAATGTGTTTACCGTCACAATGAACAACCTTCTGACGGCGCAGGGTGCTACCCGGTTCACCATGATCTCTATGCTCACCGGCAGTATCATCAACATCATTTTAGACCCGATTATGATTTACGCCCTGGATTGGGGCATTGAGGGCGCGGCTATCGCCACGGTGATTTCGCTGGGCGTCAACATGGCCCTTTATATTGGGTACATAGCAACAAAGCAAGAAGTACAAGCCCATCCGCCAGAAGTTGGACAAGGTGAAACCGGGTAAGCGGGAGAAATACCAGCAGGAGCATAGGGCAGAGTTAGCAGACTTTGACACTGCCGCTCATTTTCTGAAATCGCTGAAAGAATCCGGAGAGGCGATCACGCCCAAAGCGTGGCGGGCCGAAGCTGCAAAATTGACGGTACAAAAGGACGCAGATTATCAGAAAATGTATGCCATGCGGGATGAAATCAAGGCTGTTGAAAATCTCCGTAAGGCCGCTGACCGTCTGGCTCATGAGGGACAGCACCAGCAGAAAGAGCAAGAACGATAAATCATCAATTTTACCGAAGGGAGTTTTTGAAAAATGGACCTGAACCCGTGGGAACGCCGCCAGAAGATTTTGGAGGCTTTGTGCCTCCGGCGGCATGATACATACGGAAATTTAGCGCATGAGTTTAACGTCAGCACCGGGACAATTCGCCGCGACATTGTAGTGCTGACCTGCTCCTATCCGATTGAAACCGTCCAGGGCGGTCATGGCGGCGTCAGAGTTGCAGAATGGTTTCATCTTGACCGCCGTTCGCTGAACTCTGCGGAAATCTCTTTCCTCCGCAGGCTGGGGGAGCATCTTGACGGCCCCGATCTGGAAATGCTCAACCGCATTATCGCTGCGTTTTCGCATTGAGGAAAACCACAATGAAAGTGAAAATCAGCAATATCAAAATCAATCCCGGACGGCGGGATACCCAACAGAGAAACGTGGAAGAACTGGCCCGGAGCATTGCCGCCGTGGGCCTGATGAACCCGATCACCATCACTCAGGACAACACACTTATTGCCGGACTTCACCGTTTAGAGGCAGTGAAGCTGCTGGGCTGGACGGAGATCGAGTGCGTTGTCAGTGAGGCGGACGGCCTGCAAGCGGAGTTGGCAGAGATTGACGAGAACTTTGTCCGGGCTGGGTTGTCCCACCGGGAGTTGGGCGATCTACTTCTGCGCCGGAAGGAACTCTATGAAGCCATTCACCCGGAGACACGCCAAGGCCAGCGAAATGGGCAGACGGCTAAAAACGCAAATTTTTCGCTTTTAGAAACAAAGTCCTTTGCCCAGGACACCGCCGACAAGTTGGGTGTCAGCAAGCGCACCGTGGAGCAGCTTGTCCAGACCGCCCGCGACTTGACCCCGGAGGCCAAGAAAACCATCCGGGATGCTGGCGATAAGATCACCAAGGGGGCCGCGCTGAAAATTTCCAGACTGCCCCCTGACCAGCAGGAGGAAGCCGCTGCCGTTCTGACCATATCGCCGCCTACACCGAAGCGGCAGGGGATGATGGACAGTGAATCGGCGTTGAGCGAGTTTAAGACCCTCTGTGCCCGCTATGTTTCCGGCATTGAATCCCTCCACCATCGGGCGGAAATTTTCGCCGGAATGACAATTTCCCAATTTGATGAGCTTGGAGACAGTGCATATTCGGTCACGACCGCAATCAAAGGATTTTTCGAGAAAGTGCATGAAATCCGACACGAAATGGAGAATGAACATGAAAACTGACTACATCACCAGCGGCTCCACCCTGCCGCCCTACCTGGCTTATCCCCGGTTTCTGCTGGGCATGAATATCCGGCTGACGGCCAAAGAAGTCTACGCGATCATGCTGGATATGACGCTGAACTCCGAGGCCGCGCAAACCGACAAGCGCGGGCGGCGGTATCTGGCATTCTACAACAAGACCATCGCGGAGATCATCGACCGCACCTCCAGCACCGTGGCGCAATCTCTGCGGGAGTTGGAGGCCGTGGGGCTGGTGGAGAAGAAGCTGATAGCCCTCCATACCCCCTATCACATCTACATCAAGTTACCCACAGGAGAGAACGAGCCGTGATTGTCCACATGAACTACCAGCAGTACCGGACGGCGCGGCGGCTGGTACATAGCTGCTGCAATTATGATTGCGGGAACTGTCTGCTGTTGGACAACGGCGAGGAATGTATCTGTCCCCAGAGTATCACATACTCGCTGATCTGCAAATGGTTCCGCGCCGCCGTCCTGCCGCTGGACACTGGCCTGTGTGCCGCCCTGCTCCATCGGGCTGATTTGAAAAAATGTGTCCTTTGCGGCGGTTCTTATCTGCCGAAATCCAATCGGGCGAAATACTGTCCCGACTGCTCCATTCGCATGAAGCGGGCAAAGGCCACAGAGCGCAAGCGGAAACAACGGCAGAACTGTCACGCTTTAGGGCTTAAAAAGCCCTGATTTTGCAAGGCTTTCCGAGGGCGGCTCAATAGGGGCCTGATACATTCCCTATCCAGCCCCCCGGAAGGCCCTCAGACGGCCCGCAACGGCGATTCTACAAAGGAGTTTTACCCTATGGCTGAAAACAGGAGATTTTACTATCTCAAACTGAAAGAAGGTTTCTACAACAGCGAGACTATGGTGGTCCTGGAAAGTATGCCGGACGGTCTGCTGTACTCGAATCTGCTGCTGAAAATGTACCTTATGTCACTGAAAAGCGGCGGAATCCTCATGCTGGGCGAGCATCTTCCCCATACTATTCAGACCATCGCCACCTTCACGCGGCATCAGATCGGCACCGTGGAGAGGGCAATCAAGGTGTTCATGGAATTTGGCCTTGTGGAAGTCCTGACGGATGGTGCTTTCTACATGGCCGACATTCAACTGCTGATTGGACAGTCCTCCACCGAGGGCGAGAGGAAGAAGCGGGAGCGGAGCCGGTTGCAGCGTCAAAAACTGCTTCCCTCCGGCAAAGTGGACATTTGTCCACCCATAGACCCGGTGGACAAATGTCCCCCTATATTAGAGATTAGAGATAAAGAGTATAGAGATCAGAGTATAGAGAATAGAGAGGGGGAACACGCCCGCACGTTTGGCCGCTACCAAAATGTTTTTCTGTCTGCTGGTGAGCTGTCCGAACTGCAAACCGACTTCCCCACCGTCTGGCAGGAGTACGTCGAGCGGCTATCCGAGTACATGGCCTCCACCGGCAAGACCTACAAAAGCCACGCCGCCACCATCCGCCGCTGGATAGCCGATGATCGGCGTAAGGCTGCTCCCGTTTCCCGTGACCGCGATTACAGAGTGAGGGAGGGTGACACCGTATGACGGAGATCCGAGAAGACGAATACCTTGACCCAGCGGATGGTCTGCTCCATTGCCGCAAATGCGGAGGCCCCCGGCAGGCAGTCATACCCGATCCGTTCAAGGGCGGCAGCTTCAAGCCCCGGTGTGTCTGCCCCTGCCAACAAGAGGCGGAACGCCGCCGCAGGGAGGCAGAGGAACGCCGCCAGCGCATGGAACGCATCAGACGGCGCAAGGCTCAGGGCCTCCAAGACCGCTATCTCTATGGCTACACATTCGCCCATGACAACGGCGAGAATCCGGTCATGGCGAAAGCCCTCGCCTACGTTGACCACTGGCCGGAGGCGTTCAAGAAGAACATCGGCCTGCTGCTGTTCGGTGATGTTGGGACGGGCAAATCCTTCCTGGCCGGGTGCATCGCAAACGCCTTACTCGACCAGGACGTACCCGTACTCATGACCAACTTTCCGACCATTCTCAGCCGCCTGTGCGGGACGTTCGGAGAGGACAGGACGGACTTTCTGGACAGCCTGGGAGACTATGACCTGTTGATTATAGACGACCTGGGCGCGGAGCGCAACACAGAGTATGCCCTTGAGCAGATGTTTTCTATCATCGACAGCAGATACCGGAGTAATAAGCCGCTGATCGTGACCACGAATCTGAAGCTGGACGAGCTGAAGCACCCGCCCGATCTCGCTCATGCCCGTATCTATGACCGGATTTTAGAATGCTGCGCCCCTATCCTCTTTGCCGGGAAGAACTTCCGGGAGGACAACGCCACCAGCACTAAAGCGGCAGCGCGGCAGATTATCACAACACCTGCGGCCAGCAGACCGCAACCGAGAAAGGAGAACTATGAGTAACAAACCGACCACCACCGAGACAATCACCTACCCCAAGGCCACGCCGCAGACCCCGCCCGCACTGGTGAAGAAAATCGGCAAGACCACCTACCGGGTATGGGCGCATTTCAGTACCACCAGTACCGAGACAATGGAGGATAAAATCAAGCGCCTGCTCCGTGAGGAGGTTCGTCAGGCGATGGAAAGCGAGTAACAGCGCAAACAGGCCGGGAACTGCAACAGGTTCCCGGCCATTTTTGACAGAAAGTTGTGAACGTTTTGTAAACATGATGAAAAAGTCCTTGACAACAAGCAACAGGCAAGACCTCAAAAAGCATACTCGTGTCCACCGCCGTCCGGCTGGCCCCCTTCAACCTGCCTCAGATCAAGGCCATCACCGACAGGGACGATATGGACCTCTACACCCTGGGGGAGCAGAAGTGCGCGCTCTACGCCGTCATACCCGACAACGACCAGAGCTTTAACTTTTTAGTGAGCCTGCTCTACGCCCAGGCGTTCCAGGCCCTCTACTACAGCGCGGACCAGATCCACCACGGAACCCTGCCCTGCCACGTCCACTTTATATTGGATGAGTTCGCCGCCATGCCCCTCCCAGGCTTCACCCGTGAGCTGGCCACCATGCGCTCCCGCAACATTTCCGCAAGCACTATCATTCAGAACATGGCGCAAATCAAGGAGTTGTATAAGGACTCGTGGGAAACAATTCCGGGCAATAGTGACACGATCCTGTACTTGGGCGGTAACGAAGCGTCCACCCACAAGTACATCTCCGAGGCCCTTGGGAAAGCCACGATTGACACAAAGACCCACGGTCAGACCAAGGGCAAATCCGGCTCGTACTCCACCAATTTTCAAATGAGCGGCCGCGAATTACTCACTCCAGATGAAGTGCGGGGGCT
>JAAZZJ010000075.1 GCA_014237695.1 Oscillospiraceae bacterium
CAAGACTTGTGTTGGTTGGTTAAACAAGAAGATTTCAATCCTAATACAATAGCTGATCTACTAACAAATCTGATAAAGGATAAAAAAGATTATTTATCAAAAAAGCTAAATATGGAAAAATTTTCTTATCAAAACGGCCCCGTGTCCCCACGGGGCCGTCCGGCGGCTGGTCTCCTATTTCAGCAGGTCCTCCATCAGCGCCAGCAGGGCGTCCACGTCCTCCGGCGGGGTGTGCCAGGCGGTGACGAAGCGGATGCAGGTGCGCCCCCCGTCCATCCCGCGCTCCACCTCGAACTCCACGCTCCGCCCCAGCGCCTCCGCCGCGCCCTCCGGCAGGATGGGGAACACCTGGTTGCTCTCCGCCGGGGCCAGCAGCGGGACGCCCAGCCGCTCCAGACCGGCGGCGAGCCGCTTCGCCTGGGCGTTGGCGTGGGCGGCCAGGGACAGATACAGCCCGTCCCGGAGGACGGCCTCGAACTGCACCCCCAGCAGCCGCCCCTTGGCCAGCATGGCCCCCTGCTGCTTCATGCAGTTGCGGAAGCCGGGCCGGAGGGCGGGCTCGGCGATCACCAGCGCCTCCCCCAGAAGCAGGCCGTTTTTGGTGCCGCCGATGGTAAAGGCGTGGCAGCACGCGCCATAGTCCGCGAAGCCCGTCCCGCCCGCGTCCATGGCGCTGCCCAGCCGCGCGCCGTCGCAGTACAGGTACAGTCCCAGCTCGTCGCAGCACCGGCGCAGGGCCAGCAGCTCCGGGCGGGTATAGACCGTGCCCAGCTCCGTGGTATTGGAGATATAGGCCAGCCGGGGAACCACGGTATGCTCGTTCACCGGCCCCGCCATGGCGGAGCGCAGAAGTTCCGGCGTCAGCTTCCCGTCAGGGGCGGGCAGGCGGAGGACTGCGTGGCCGTCCTGCTCCACAGCCCCGGCCTCGTGGACGCAGATGTGTCCGCTGGCGGCGGCAAGGACCGCCTCATAGGGCCGCAGGAACGCGGCGATGGCCGTCTTGTTTGCCTGGGTGCCGCCCATGAGGAAGTGGACGGCGGCGTCCGGTACTCCGCACAGGTCCCGAATGGTCTCAGCCGCCTGACGGGTGTATTGATCCGTACCGTACCCCGGCGTCAGCTCCATATTGGTCCCGCACAGGGCTTCCAGTACCGCCGGATGGGCCCCCGCGCCGTAGTCATTTCGAAAATAGAGCATGTCTGTTCCTCCTTTGTATGTCTGCGCTGTGTCCGGTGGTCTTATCCGCAGTATAGCAGGGTTTCACCGGATATGCAACCACGGCAAAAGGCGGAGGGCGCAGACTCCGCCCTCCGCCTTTTGCGGGCCGGCTGTGAAGGCTTCTGCCCCTTCGGGTCAATCCGCCTGATCCCCCGCGGCCTTTCTGACGTTCTCCGCGTCCACCTTGCCCTCGGTGATGATGTACGATACCACGGAAGCTACAGACACCACGGCGCCCGCTATGGAACTGATCGTACTCTCATCCAGCTTGAACACCATTGCCAGACCGGCAACGATGCCCGCTGCCGCCGCCCACAGCTTGCGGGAACTCAGCTTGCGTTTCCAATCGATCTTATTCATTATGATGACCGTTCCTTTCCATCATCTATGTCTCTTCATCATGGGCGGCCTGATTGAGGTGTTCCTCGATCCTGTTCATGGCCTCCGTGACCGGACCGTTGCAGCCCTGCTCTTTCAGCCCCTGCAGGCAGGCCAGCAGCCCATAGCAGATGAGGGTCTGCTCCCTGCGGATCGCTTTCAGCTCCTCGTTCTGCCTCCGGCTCCGCTGGACAAACTTGAAGCACCAGAGAATCACGCCGCCAATCACGCCTATTGCGGTCAGCAGTTCCGCAAGCGTAATCAGTGTGTCCGCGTTAATGGTCACTTCCATGCTCAGCCCTCCAGCGCCGCCCGGCTCAGGACCGGGCCGGGTTTGTGCGGCAGGGAGGGACCCTGCCGCCGTTCCATTTTATGCGGCTGAAACCGGCCCGTGACGCTGGAACCCGGCGCCTGGAAGGGGCATAAAATGCCGTGGGCGCTTCGCCGGGGAGAGATTTCCGCTCAACACCGGCATTCTGGTACGCCATGGTCTGCGCCCAAGGCTTGAAAGGAGATACAGATCTATGTCCATGCCAAGTTTTCCCAACATTGACCCGCCCATCCAGCGGGAGGATGCGGTCAATCAGATCCTCTCTTCCATTGCCATGGAAGAGCTGGGACTGAGCCATATTCTCAACGCCGAAGGCGAGAAACTGCAATATATTCTGGGCACCATTCCGGGTCTCAGCGGTCCGCCCGCCACGGTCAGCGACGTGCTGGCCGCCAACGAGAGCGTCCGCAGTATGCTGGAGACTGCCGTTCAGAATCAGCTCTTCCTCAAATCGAAGATGCAGGGCGCGCTGACGGCCTCTCCCATGCAGGGTCCCACGGGTCCCACCGGTCCCACGGGCCCCACGGGCCCTGCCGGCGGTCCTGCCGGCGCAACGGGCGCGACGGGCGCAACGGGCGCAACGGGCGCGACCGGCGCAACCGGAGCCACTGGCCCCGCCGGTCCTCAAGGTGCTTTGGGTCTTGACGGCCCCGCCGGCCCCACCGGAGTCACCGGTCCCATGGGTCCCACCGGTCCCGCCGGTCCTACTGGTGCGGCGGGAGCTACCGGCCCTGCCGGCGCGGCGGGAGCCACCGGCGCTGCCGGTCCCACCGGAGCCACCGGTGCAACCGGCCCCGCTGGTCCTACCGGCCCCAGCGTCACCGCCACCTCCGCCTTTGCCGCCAATACCAGCGGCTCGGCTCTGAATGTCTCTTTACTGGGCACACTGGTCCCCCTGCCGGACAGTCAGGTACTCTCTCCGGACATCACGGTAAACGGGGCCAACACCGTGTTTACGGTGAACACGTCCGGCCGCTATCGTCTCTCCTATACCATCAACACCACGCTGGCTCTGGCCAGCGGCACGCGGCTGCTGATTAACAACACGCCCAATCAGGCATCCACGTTGGCGCCGCTGCTGTCCTTGAGCCACTTCTCCAATGAAATTATAGTGGATCTGAACGCAGGGGACACCATTTCCCTGCAGATGTTCGGCATATCCACCCCGGCCACGCTGCTGCCCGGCGCCGCCGGCGCGACCCTGTCCATTACTCGCCTGAGCTGAGGAGGGATGTTTCATGTCACTGCCTACGTTTCCTCAGATTAATCCTCCGCTGACCCGGGAGGGGAGCCTCAATGAGATCATTTCCTCCATCGCGGCCGAGGAACTCAGCCTGAGCCACATCCTCAACGCCGAGGGCGAAAAGCTGCAATATGTCCTGGGCACCCTGCCGGGCCTGGGAGAGGCCGCCGCCTTTGAGGAGATCATGGACGTCAACCGGAGTGTACAGCATACCCTGTCCGATGTGATGGAGCAGCAGGTGCTGCTGACCGCCAAGCTGAGCGCGGCCATGAAGGCCCCTGTTCTTCCCGGCCCTGCGGGCCCCGCCGGTCCTGCCGGTGCGGAAGGTCCCGCCGAAGGCGTCACAGGGCCTGCGGGCCCTGCCGGTCCTACAGGTGCGGAAGGTCCCGCCGGTGTGACGGGTCCCACGGGTCCCACCGGTCCGCAAGGCCCGCAAGGAGCAGCAGGCGATCCCGGCAATCCCGGCGCGCCTGGCGAAACGGGACCCACTGGCCCAACCGGTCCCACCGGGCCGGACGGCGCGGCCGGTCCCGCCGGCGCAGCCGGACCGGCTGGAGCCACCGGAGCCTCAGGAGCAGCCGGCCCCACCGGCCCTACCGGAGCCACCGGTCCCGGCCTCACCGCCGCCTTTGCCGCCAATACCCAGGGAAGCACTGTAGCTGTGGCGCTGGGCGGCACCCCCATTGCTCTGCCAAACGCCCAGGTCCTACCCCCTGATATCACCGCCAACGCCGGAAACACGGTATTTACCGTGGCCCAGGCAGGTATCTATCAGATTTCTTACCATGTGAATATCACTTTGGCCCTGCTGATGGGAACCCGGCTGGTAATCAACGGCGCTAACAACGCTGCATCTACCATCGCCCCTGTGGTTTCCGCAACCAACTTTGAGAATCAGATTACGGTCAATCTGCCCGCAAACTCCACCATCTCGCTCCAGATGTACCCGGCTACTCTTGCCGGGGCCGCCGCCCTGGTGGGCGGCGGTGCAGGGGCCTCCCTGACCATCATCCGTCTGAACGGGTCGAACTCGGCAAACAGCTCGGAACACGATGTGGAAGGCGGATGGGACTTCGAAGAAGAATAAGCGCAAGCCTGCAAAGTCAAAACCATGTACACATGCCGGCTTCTGCCGGCGTGAGTACATGCTGTCAGTCAAAAAATATCTGCAATTTGTCGTTTTGTGCAATATTTATTTATCAAACACACCCCTAACCTCAGCCGCTTCCTCAAACGCATGATTTTCTTATTCCTGCAAAGACTAACCCGCGAAAGCGAGGGATCTGCAATGGAAGAAGACACCAAAACCACCGCCCCGGAGGGCGAAAACGATCATCAGAACACCAGCAGCCAGCGGATCGTGGATTTCGGCTCCGCCGTCAGCCGGAGCAAACGGGGGAATATCTACACCCTGACCATCGTAGGCCAGGTGGAGGGCCACCAGGTTCTGCCGGAGACGGCGAAAAGCACCAAATACGAGCATGTCATGCCCCTGCTGGCCAGCTTGGAGCAGGATGAGGAGATCGACGGAGTCCTGCTTCTGCTGAACACCGTAGGCGGGGACATCGAGGCCGGTCTGGGCATCGCGGAGCTGATTGCCGGAATGCGAAAGCCCACGGCCAGCCTGGTGCTGGGGGGCGGCCATTCCATCGGCGTGCCCCTGGCGGTTGCCCCCAAGGTGAGCATGATCGTGCCCTCAGCCTCCATGACCATTCATCCGGTGCGGATGAACGGCACGGTGATCGCCGCCCCCCAGACCTTCAACTATTTTGAGCGTATTCAGGAGCGTATTGTCAGCTTTGTGGCGAAAAACAGCAATATCAGTGAGAAGAAGTTCCTGAACCTGATGCTGAAAACCGGGGAGATGGCCGCCGACGTAGGCAGCGTCATCTATGGCGAGGAGGCGGTCAACCTGGGCCTCATTGACCGCATAGGCGGTTTGAGCGATGCGCTGGAGAGCCTCTACCAGCAGATCGCGCAGGCCCGGCAGGAGCGGGAGAAAACCTTGGTTCAGACCAGATAAAAGCACGGCGGAGATGACTCCCGGGCGCAAGGCCCGGGAGTCATCTCCATATCCGCAAAAAGAAGTTGACAACACAACTTTCCGGGTGTATGATACGAAAGTTGCATCATCAACTTCTGACACCCCGCAAAGGAGGCACCGGAATGGTGGAGCGGTTTGCGCGTTTCTCCCTGGCTATTTTTGAAATTTCCCGCTGCTGGCACAGGCTGGCGGCAGAGGAGATGGCGGCCTATGGACTCAGGGGCGCCCACGCCATCTACCTGACCGCCATGTACCGCTGTAAGGACGGGGTCACCGGACCCCAGCTGTGCGCGCTGTGCGGCAGGGATAAGTCCGATGTGTCCCGCACCATCGCCGTCCTGCAGGAAAAGGGCTTTGTGACCAAGGAGGGCGTCAACCAGAGCCTCTATCGGGGTCTGCTGAAGCTCACCGGCCAGGGCCGGGCCGCAGCGGAACAGGTCTGCAAACGGGCCGCCCTGGCAGTGGAGCTGGCGGGAGGAGATCTCAAGGAGGAGGAAAGAGAATGCTTTTACAAGGCGTTGGAGTCCATTACCGGGCGCCTGCGGGAAATCAGCCGGGAGGGACTCCCAAAACAGCCATGAATCCCCTGATAAAGTCCTGCTGCAGGGCATACCAGCTGGCCTTCCGGCTGGCCATGCCTCTGCTGCCCTACCGGGAACCGGAGCGGCTGGAGAGCATCCGCGCCCTGCCGCCCCTGCTGGAAAGGCTGGGGCTGGACGCGGTCTTGCTGGTTACGGACCGCCCTCTCCGGGAGGCCGGAGTTACCGGACCGCTGGAGGAGCTGCTGAGACGATCCGGCATCCGGTGCGCCGTCTATGACGGCACCCGGGCCAATCCCACGGTTCAGAATGTAGAGGAGGCGCGGGAGCGGTATCTGGCGGAGGGCTGCCGTGGGATCATTGCCTTCGGCGGCGGCTCCTCCATGGACTGCGCCAAGGCGGTGGGAGCCAGAATCGCCTGTCCCCGGCGGAGCGTCAATCAAATGCGCGGCCTGCTGCGGGTACTGCGCCGCCTGCCGCCTCTGATCGCCATTCCGACTACCGCCGGAACCGGCAGCGAGGTAACCGTTACCGCTGTCATCACGGACAGCCTGCGGAAACACAAGTACACCATGAACAACTTCACCATGATCCCCCATTACGCGGTGCTGGACCCGGCGGTTACCCGGACCCTGCCGCCCCATCTTACCGCCGCCACAGGCATGGACGCCCTGACGCACGCGGTGGAGGCGTATATCGGAGGCTCCACCACCAGGGAGACCCGGCGGCTTGCCCTCCAGGCGGTGCGGCTCGTTTTTGAGAATATCGAGGCCGCATATCGGAACGGGGAGGATCTGGAGGCCCGGAAGAACATGCTTCATGCCGCCCACATCGCGGGCATCGCCTTCTCCAAGTCCTATGTGGGCTACGTTCACGCGGTGGCGCACTCCCTGGGCGGACAGTACAACACGCCTCACGGCCTGGCCAATGCGGTGCTGCTGCCGGCTGTGCTGGAGGCCTATGGCCCCTGTGTTCACCGGAAGCTTTGTGAACTGGGCCAGAGCGCCGGCCTGCCGGCGGCGGATTCCGAAGAGGCGGGGGCAGCCGCCTTTATTTCCGCCATCCGGCAGCTCAGCCGGCGGCTGGGCATTCCGGAGAGGCTGCCGGGCATCCGGCGGGAGGACATACCCGTCATGGCGGCCCACGCCGCCCGGGAGGCCAACCCCCTTTACCCTGTCCCCCGGCTGATGAGCGCGGCGGAGCTGGAGCGGTTTTATGACGCCATTTCTCAATAAACAGAGGGAGGACCTATGAATATCCACGAAATCGTTGAAAGCCAGCGCCGCTTTTTCCGAACCGGGGCAACCCTGCCGGTATCCTTTCGCAGAGAGATGCTCCAACGGCTTCTGGACGCGGTAAACCGCTATGAGGCGGAAATCGGAAAGGCCCTGGCCGCCGACCTGGGCAAGAGCGGCTATGAGAGCTTCATGTGTGAAACCGGCCTTGCGCGGGGGGAGATCAGCTGGATGCTCCGGCATGTGGGCCGTCTGGCGCGGGAGCGCACCGTCTCCACGCCGCTGGCCCAGTTCGCCGCCCGCAGCTTCCGGAGACCCTCTCCCTACGGCGGGACTCTGATTATGAGCCCCTGGAACTACCCGATTCTGCTGACCCTGTCCCCTCTGGCCGACGCCATCGCGGCGGGGAATACCGCCGTGGTGAAGCCCAGCGCCTACGCCGCCGCCAGCGGCGCCCTGCTGGCGAAGATGATAGGCGAATGCTTCCCGCCGGAGTATGTGGCCGTGGTCACCGGCGGCAGGGAGGAGAACGCCGCGCTGCTGGAGGAGAAGTTTGACTTTGTCTTCTTTACCGGCAGTCAGGCCGTGGGACGCGAGGTCCTGCGCCATACGGCTGAGCGCCTGACTCCGGCGGTGCTGGAGCTGGGGGGCAAAAGCCCCTGCATTGTGGACGAGACCGCCAGACTGCCCCTGGCCGCCCGGCGGATCGTATTCGGCAAGTACCTCAACTGCGGCCAGACCTGCGTAGCTCCGGACTACATCCTCTGCCACAGCAGCGTGAAGGACCGGCTGGCAGAGCTGCTGTGCAGGGAAGTCCGGCGGCAATACGGCGAAAATCCCCTGCAGAATCCGGACTACGGCAGAATCGTCAACGAGAAGCATTTTCACCGCCTGCTGGGGCTGATCGGCCAGGACAAGACGGTCCTCGGCGGGCAGTCCTCCCCGGAGACTCTGCAAATTGCCCCCACCATTCTGGACAATGTCGCGGAGAGCGACCCGGTGATGCAGGAGGAGATTTTCGGACCCATCCTGCCCATTCTCACCTATGACCATTTTGACGGGCTGTATGAGCGGCTGGCGGATAAGCCCAAACCCCTGGCGCTGTATCTGTTTTCCGAAGACCGGAGCCGGATCCGGGAGGCCATGGGCCGTTTTCAGTTCGGCGGCGGGTGCGTCAACGACGTGGTCATCCATCTGGCCACCAGCGCCATGGGCTTTGGCGGCGTGGGGGAGAGCGGCATGGGGGCCTACCACGGCCGGGCGGGATTTGAGGCATTTTCCCACTATAAGAGCATCGTGGACAAGAAAACCTGGATGGATCTGCCTATGCGCTACCAGCCCTATCAGAAGAAGCTGTACGGCAGGCTGCTGCACATGTTCCTTCGATAAATCATCCAAAATGTGAGGAAACCTTTATGGAAAACACTGCAAGGACCCAAAAGCGCGGGAAGAAAATTGTCCTGGGCGTTCTGGCGGCGGTTCTGGCGCTGCTGCTGGTACTGGCAATCGCCATTTTCGCCCTGTGGCACAACGAGCTGCTTTCCATGGCCAGCATGAAGCTTCTCCGGGAGCGGGACGACAGCCATATGGACGGGGCCGTATACATCATGGACGTGAAGGGCGGATTCTACCTGGACGAATTCGTCGCCCAGGGCGGAGCCTCCAGCGACGCGGAGCTGATCTCTTTTATCACCGGCAGCATCACCAGGGGACTGATTCCCATGAGCATCAGCGAGTCTGAGATCGCCTGCTCCTCCTTTACCGCAGAGACGCCGGAGGGGGACCGGCTCTTTGCCCGGAACTACGATTTCTCCAAGACGAACACCTGCATTGTCCGCACACAGGCCAACGAGGGCCGCCATGCCTCCATCTCCACTGTGGACCTTCAGTTTCTGGGCCTGGATGTGGAGAAGAACGTGGAGGGCCTGGCCAACCGGATCACCTGCCTGGCCGCGCCCTATATTCCTCTGGACGGCATCAACGACGCAGGCGTGGCCTGCGGCATCTACATGACCTATCAGGGCGGGGACGCCGTGCCGACGGACCAGCAGACAGACCGGCCCGACATTACCTCCACCTATGACCTCCACGGCTCCGCCAAAACCTCCTATCACTATATGGTGGCTGACGCCAGCGGCAGAAGCGCCATTCTGGAGTGGGCGGGTGAGACCGGCGCCACGGACACCGACGGGACGCGGCGGGAACTGGTGGTGACCTGGAACGACGGGGACAGCCATATCGGCGGGGCCGAGGCCGCCAGCGATGTCCAGTGGATCACCAATTTCATCATCCAGCCCGGCTACTACGGATCGGAC
>JAAZZJ010000076.1:0-257 GCA_014237695.1 Oscillospiraceae bacterium
TCTCTCCATTTACAACGAGCTGCCTCTTGCAAACGTGCTGATCCGCACCAAGGAACTGCGCACGGTTTCCCAGGCGCTGCTGAATTTGAAGGGCGATTTTGGCACGCTCTACGGCATCAGCTTCGCGGCAATCGTCGTCAGCGTGATCCCCACTCTGCTGATGTACCTGCTGGCCCAGGAAAAAGTGGAAAAAAGCATCTGCGCCGGCAGCGTAAAGGGCTAAACCGCCTGCGCTTCCGCCGCGCGCCAAACACAAG
>JAAZZJ010000076.1:267-9284 GCA_014237695.1 Oscillospiraceae bacterium
GACTGGACGCAAACAATGGGCCGGACCCGAGCCCGCCTGCCTCTGGAGGAAGCCGTCTCCTCCCTGCGCCGGTATATCCGCCGGGGCAAGGCGGACCCGGCTATTGAGCTGGCCTACGATCTTTACCGCACCAGCGAAATGATGCTGGAGCAGCTGTGGTACGAACTGGAGCGCATAGCGGTTGAGGACGTGGGCATGGGAGCCCCTTACGCGCTGGACTACGTTTACCAGCTGCGCCGCATCTGCTATGACTGCGAGGTCTACATGCCGGAAATCGGCGGCATGATGGCCCTGTGCTTCATCCATGCAATCCGCTATCTGAGCGCCTGCCCCATGCAGGGCGGCGCTGCCGAGGCTCTGTCACAGGTAAAGCGTGCCTATGAACGGGGAGAAACTGCTGAAATTCCCTCTTTTGCCTCCGACCACCACAACCACGCCGGACGGGCTCTGGGGGCAACGCCGCTGAGCTTCCTTGAGCCGGAAGGCGGCAGCAAGGTCGTACCCGAGGTGCCCGGGATGGCCGCTCCCTACCGTGCCCATTTGGCGGAGCTGCTTACACCTGAGTATGGCGGCCCCTCCCCCAAAAGGTTTCCCGAGGGGGGCTACAATCACCTCTATGAATGCACCTCTCCCGCAGGACTGAACCAGGAGCTGATGCAGTCGGCTTTCCAGAAGACCATCCGCCGCGCCATGACCAAGGAGGCCCTGAAGCTGGCCTACGAGGCAGTTCGCTCCGGATGGGAGATGGAGTCGTACATGTGGCAGCGGATCGTCATCATATCGGTGGAGGACATCGGTATGGGCGACCCCCATTGCAGCCGTCTGATGTACACCTTTTACCGCGTCAAGGATCACTTCATGACCTGCACCGACGTGCGGACGATGCTGCTCATGCAGGCGGTAACGTATCTTTGCTCCTGCTCCAAGGAGCGGTCTACAGAACTGCGCAAGGGGATCCTGAACAAAGAATTTGCCGCCGGAAAGGTACCGGCTCTTGCAGAAGAATAGCAAACGGAGGTAATTCACAGATGATAAGAACCGCAGTTATTGGAAGCTTTGTGGCGGACTTGATGGCAATGGCTCCCCGGCTGCCAGCCCGCGGGGAAACCGTAATGGGTTCTCTCTTTCGCACCGGCGCAGGCGGCAAGGGGTTCAATCAGGCGGTAGCGGCCCACCTGGCCGGGGCAGACATACAGTTTGCATCCCGGATGGGCCGTGACGCCTACGCCGGGCTGGCGGTGGAAACCATGGAGCGCATCGGCCTCTCCACGGAGCATCTTGTCTGGAGTGAACGGGACGCTACCGGCGCCGCCCTGATCTGTGTAGACAGCGAGGCCGGGGGCAATCAAATCGTGGTTGTCCCCGGGGCCTGCGGACATTTTGAGGAAGAGGATCTGCCTCCGCTTTTCGGCCTGGCCGGTTCCTGCGGATATCTTTTAATGCAGCTGGAGATCGATCAGCATCTGGTGGAACGCCTGGCCCAATCCGCTGCCGCCCAGGGTGTACGCGTCATTCTCAATCCCGCCCCGGCCGCCCCGCTTTCTGCAAAGCTCTGCGAAGCGCTGTATCTGGTAACCCCCAATGAGGTGGAAGCCGCGCAGCTGACCGGGGTCACATGTAAAAGCCGGACGGACTGCCGCCGCGCAGCACGTATTCTTCTGGAGCGCGGAATCAAGCATATCGTTATCACCCTGGGCAGTCAGGGTGTGTACTGCTGCGATGGAACGCGGGATATCCTGTTTCCCAACTATGACCTTCCGGTAGTGGACACCACCGGGGCCGGCGATGCCTTCAACGGCGGCCTGCTTGCCGGGTTGAGCCAGGGCATGGACCTGTTCGATGCCGTCGCCTACGGCGCCGTTGTCTCAAACCTCTCCGTAACCAAGGTAGGAACCGCCGCCGCCATGCCGTCCCTGGCGGAAATCCGGCAGTTTACTCAGAAGCACGGGATGCTGAAAGGCAGCGTACAGAGCCTGTTCCCATAGTTTCCGAGGACAAGTCGCAGCAGCTCCCTCCAAAAAGGGAGAAATTCAATTCCCTCCTGAAACCAAACAAACGCTCCCTCCTGCCGGAACCGGGAATTCTCACCGGCTTTTTGCAGGAGGGAGCGTTTTATCATATTTTCAGGGCACTCAGATCCAAAGCTTCGATACGGAAATCTCCTGATAGATTCGTTCAATCGCTTCCGCAAACATGGGCGCAACCGTCAGGTATTTGATCTTGCTGCTGAGCGCCGGGTCGATGGCCGCAATGGTATCCAGGAATGCAATTTCCTTAATTGCGCTGTTGTTGATCCGGTCAATGGCCGGGCCGGAAAGGACGCCGTGGGAGGCGCAGGCGTACACGTTCCGGGCGCCGCCCACCTCCACAATGGCCTTGGCCGCGTTGCACAGGCTGCCCGCAGTATCCACCATATCATCGAACAGGATGCAGTCCTTGCCCTCCACATCGCCGATGACGTTCATCACCTCGCACTGGTTGGCCTTCTGACGGCGCTTGTCCACAATGGCCAGATTCATGTGCAGCTTCTGAGCGAAAGCCCGGGTCCGGGACACACTGCCCACATCCGGGGAAACAGCCACCATCTCCTCGCACTTCTCACCGAACTTCTTGGCGTAATAATCCACGAAAACCGGGTTGCCATACAGGTTGTCCACTGGAATGTCAAAAAAACCCTGGATCTGGGCGGCGTGGAGGTCCATGGTCAGCACCCGGTCCGCACCGGCGGCGGTGAGCATATTGGCCACCAGCTTGGCGGAAATGGGGTCCCGGGCCTTGGCCTTGCGGTCCTGGCGGGCGTAGCCGAAGTAGGGAATGACCGCCGTGACCCGGCCCGCAGAGGCGCGCTTCATGGCGTCGATCATGATGAGCAGCTCCATCAGATTATCGTTTACCGGACTGCTGGTGGATTGGATCAGAAATACGTCGGAACCGCGGACGGACTCGTAGATGGAAGCGAACACCTCTCCATCGGAGAAATGGCCGATCTCAGCGTTTCCAACCTGAATGCCGATGAGACGGCATACGTCCTTGGCCAGACTCATATTGGCGTTCCCGCTGAAAACCTTCATGTCTTTTCCGTGTGAAATCATTTCCAATGTCCTCTTTTCATCGTTATCGTCATTTTTCGGTACGTATTGCCAGGGGAACCGTGTATGAATACCCCTGTTTACTCTTTTCTTTGCATATCTCTTCGGACCTTGGCCCAACCGGGCTTATTCTCCTGCCGGACCCGGGAGATGGCCAGCGCGTCAGGGGGTATGTCCTTGGTAACGGTTGTGCCGGCAGCGATGTAAGCGCCCTCCCCCACGGTAACCGGGGGAATCAGATTGGTATTGCAGCCAATAAAGGCGTTGTCGCCAATGACGGTGCGGTGCTTCCGGAAACCGTCATAATTGGAGGTAATGGTGCCGCAGCCAAAGTTGACTCCGGCGCCTACGTCAGCGTCTCCCACATAGGTCAGATGGCTCATCTTTGTTCCCGGACCAAAGACCGCATTCTTGATCTCCACATAGGCCCCCACCTTGCACCCGTCTCCCACCTGGCAGCGGGGGCGGATATGGGCATAGGGCCCCACATGGACGTCCCGTCCCAGAACGCTCTCGTTCATCTGGGAGGCGTTGACTACGCACCCGTCCCCCACCTCGCAGTCGGCAATCATGGCGTTTGGACCGATCTCGCAGTTCTCGCCGATAACCGTGTCCCCCCGGAGAATGGTCCCCGGCAGAAGAACAGTGCCCGCCCCGATGGTCACCCGTGGATCGATGTAGGTGTTGTCTATGTCCAACACCTTGACGCCCGTGCGCTGGTGGAACATGACAATTTCCTCCTTTACCGCCCGCTGGAGCCGGGCCAGCTCCGCCGTGGTGCGGAAGGAGAGCATCATGCTGCCCACCGGCAGCATGGCCTCGCGGACCTCCTCAATCCAGCAGCCATGGGCAAACTCGCCGATATCCCGCTGGTAGTCCTCCACAGTTCCGGCAACGGCCGCGCACTCCGGCGGGAAGCAGGCGGTCACCTCGTCCAGATATTCTTCCGCGCAAACAACAAAAAACCGCCGGACACCCTTTTTCAGCCACGCCCGCATACACCAGGTAAGGATGGGGCAAAATAGCGCGTCCTGCAGCATCAGGGGTTTTCCGTCATAAGTTTCAGCCGTGTCCTCTGTCAGGAAGACCACAATACACTTCTTGTTATCCACCGCACAAGACCCCCTTTTATTCGTTGTCTCTATTATACCAGAAGCGCCCAGTTATGCAAGTGGAATTTTCTCTTATTACAGAAAATTTCCACAACTGGCTGGCAAAAAGAGAACGCCCAGCGCCGGAATGGGACTATTTGCACAAGGTTTTGCTTCTGCCGGAGGGAAAATTCTGTAGTTTCGTGGAGGAGCATCCGTCTGTCCATGGATTTTGTAAAATTCCAGAAAGAATTTACTGGATAATGCTTGAATTTGGAAAAGATTTGTTTTACAATGGTTCCTGTTGAAATTCCAGAGGCCGGTATCCGGCCCGGCGGGGAAGGCGGGAGCGCGGTATGCTGCACATTGTTCTGGTAGAGCCGGAGATTCCGCCCAACTGCGGCAATATCGCCCGCACCTGCGCCGCCACCGGCAGCGCGCTGCATCTGGTGGAGCCCCTGGGCTTCGATGTCAGTGACCGGGCGGTAAAGCGTGCCGGACTGGACTACTGGCATTTGGTGGAGGTGACGGTCCACTCCTCTCTGGCAGCACTGTTCGCAGCCCATCCGGAGGCGGAGACGGAACTCTGGCTGGCCACCACCAAGGCTCCCCGCGACTACAGCCAAGCCCGGTTTTCCCCTGACTGCTGGCTCTTTTTCGGTAAGGAAACTGCCGGCCTGCCCCTGGAATTCCGGGAAAAGCACCGAGACCGGTGCATCCGCATCCCTATGGTGGACGAGGCCAGGAGCTTGAATCTGGCCAATTCCGCCGCCGTCCTTATCTACGAAGCCCTGCGGCAGAACGGGTTTCCCGGTCTGCTGGGAACCGGAGAGATGGGCGGCCTTTCCCTGTGCCCCTCTTAATTTTGCCAATCAAACCATTTTGTCATATTGTTTGAAAGGAGCTGCAACAACAACTATGAACTACAACAAAAAAACAGTCAAGGACGTGGACGTCAAGGGCAAGAAGGTCCTGCTCCGCTGCGACTTCAATGTTCCCCAGGACAAGTCCACCGGCGCCATCACCGACGACAAGCGCATCCGGGCGGCCCTGCCTACCATCCAGTACCTCCTGGACCAGGGCGCGGCGGTTATCGCCTGCTCCCACCTGGGCAAGCCGGAGCCCAGCTTCGACAAGTGGGCCAAGAAACAGACCGAGAAGGGCAAGGATCCCGCCTCCCTCACCAAAGAGAAGTGGGAGAAGACTCTGGAGGCGCTGTGCATGGAGCCTGTGGCAAAGCGCCTGAGCGAGCTGCTGGGCAAGGATGTCATCCTTGCCGGCGATGTGGTGGGGCCTGATGCCCAGGCCAAGGCTGCCGCGCTGAAGCCCGGCGAGGTTATGCTTCTCCAGAACACCCGCTTTGAGAAGGGCGAAACCAAGAACGATCCCGAGCTGGCCAAGGCTATGGCCGGTCTGGCCGGACCGGACGGTGTATACGTGTCCGACGCTTTCGGCGCGGTCCACCGGGCCCACGCCTCCACCGCCGGCGTGGCGGCTTACCTGCCCGCCGTTTCTGGCTTCCTGATCCAGAAGGAGCTGGAGTTCATCGGCGGCGCGCTGGCCGATCCCAAGCGGCCCTTGGTGGCCATCTTGGGCGGGGCCAAGGTGTCCAGCAAGATCGGCGTCATCAACAACCTGCTGGAGATTGCCGACACCATCATCATCGGCGGCGGCATGTCCTACACCTTCGCCAAGGCCCAGGGCGGCACCGTGGGCGAGAGCCTGCTGGAAAGCGACTGGCTGGACTACTGCAACGAGATGGTCGCCAAGGCCAAGGATAAGGGCGTGAAGCTCCTTCTGCCGGTGGACACCGTTATCGCCGACAAATTCGACGCCGGCGCCAACAGCCAGGTCGTTAAGAACGGCGAGATCCCCGACGGCTGGCAGGGTCTGGACATCGGGCCCGAGACCGTCAAGCTGTACTGCGATGCCGTAAAGGACGCCGGTACGGTTATCTGGAACGGCCCCATGGGCGTGTTCGAGTTCGAGAAGTTCGCCGTGGGCACCAAGGCTGTGGCCGAGGCTTTGAGCAAGACCTCCGCCATCACCATCATCGGCGGCGGCGACAGCGCGGCGGCGGTGCAGCAGCTGGGGTATGCCGCTCAAATGACCCACATCTCCACCGGCGGCGGCGCTTCCCTGGAGTTCATGGAAGGCAAGGAGCTGCCCGGCGTGGCCTGCCTGCTGGATAAGTAAGGCTTCCCTGCCGGCGGACGCCCCCTTTCCGGCTGGTCCGCGAATGCTGTTCTGCCCGGCAGAGGCTCATAATAACATTCATTTATTTTTATAAATTTCATATAATAAAAACAGGAGAAAGATCGTCATGAATCGTAGATACCGCAAAACTATCATCGCAGGCAACTGGAAGATGAACAAAACCGCCTCCGAGACCAAAAAGTTTGCCGAAGAACTCAAGCCCCTCCTCCCCCGGGCCAAGTGGTGCGAGGTCGTTGTCTGTGTCCCCTTTGTCAATATCCCTGCCGCGCTGAAGGCTTTCAAGGACATGCGCGTGTCCGTGGGTGCCGAGAACCTCTACTATGAACCCAGCGGAGCTTACACCGGAGAGGTATCCGCCGACATGCTCAAGGATCTGGGTGTGAAGTACGTCATCATCGGCCACTCCGAGCGCCGCCAATACTTTGGCGAGACCGACATCTCCGTCAACAAGAAGGTCCACGCCGCCCTGGAGGCCGGCCTGCATCCCATTATCTGCGTGGGCGAGAGCCTGGAGCAGCGCGAAATGGGCGTCACCATGGAACTCATCGCCCTGCAGGTGAAGAGCGCTCTGTCCGGCGTAGCCCCTGAGAAGGTGCGCAAGTGCGTCGTTGCCTACGAGCCCATCTGGGCCATCGGCACCGGCAAGACTGCCACTGCCGAGCAGGCTGCCGAGGTCTGCACCGCCATCCGCGCCACCATCCGCAATCTGTACGGCGCTCGGGTGGCCCGCTCCATTACCATTCAGTACGGCGGCTCCATGAACCCCAAGAACGCTGCAGAGCTGCTGGCCCAGTCCGATGTGGACGGCGGTCTGATCGGCGGCGCCGCTCTGAAGCCCGACCAGTTTGTCGAAATCGTCAACGCCGCCAACCAGGAGTAAAGGACGCGCAAAGCAGTGCCCGCGTAACAGCGGGCGCTGTTTTGACTGCTGAGTTTGCTCTTTCATGAGAAACGAGGAATGAGGTCATTATGAATAAAACACCCACTACTCTGATTATTATGGACGGCTTTGGCCTTGCGAAGGACGCCATCGGAAACGCCGTGACCCATGCGCGCACGCCGGTTCTGGACCGGCTGTTCGCATCCTGCGAACATACCACACTCTCCGCCTCCGGGCTGGATGTGGGACTGCCGGACGGCCAGATGGGCAACAGCGAGGTTGGCCACACCAATATCGGCGGCGGCCGTGTGGTTTATCAGGATTTGCCCCGAATCACCCGGGCCATTGAGGACGGCAGCTTCTTTGAAAATCCCGCCTACTGCGCCGCCATGGATGCCTGCCTGCAAAACGGCAGCGCCCTCCACCTCTACGGACTGCTCTCCGACGGCGGTGTCCACTCCCATAATACGCACCTCTGGGCTCTGCTGAAAATGGCGAAGATGCGTGGGCTGGAGAAGGTATATATCCACGCCTTTCTGGATGGCCGGGATGTTTCCCCTACCAGCGGCAAGGATTTTGTGGCCGAGACCGTGGAAAAGTGCCGGGAGATTGGCGTGGGCAGAATCGCCACGGTGATGGGGCGGTATTATGCCATGGACCGTGACAAGCGCTGGGACCGGGTCGAGCAGGCTTATGACGCCATGGTCTACGGGCGGGGCATCCAGAACTCCGACCCCGTGGACGCGGTGGCCAAGAGCTATGCCAACAATGTGACAGACGAATTTGTGGAGCCTGTGGTCTGCGACAGCGAGGGTGCTATCAGCGACAACGACAGCATCATTTTCTTCAACTTCCGCCCTGACCGGGCCAGAGAGATCACCCGGGTCTTTGTAGACCCGGAATTCGATGGCTTCAACCGGGAAATCTTTCCTCTGACCTACGTCTGCACCACGGAGTATGACGCTACAATGCCCAATGTTCAGGTTGCCTTCCCCCGCATCCGGGTGGCCAACGGCTTGGGCGAGTACCTCAGCTCCCTAGGGATGACCCAGCTGCGTATCGCCGAGACGGAGAAATATGCCCATGTGACGTTCTTCTTCAACGGCGGCGTGGAGGCGGTGTTCCCCGGCGAGGATCGTGTGCTGGTATCCTCCCCCAAGGTAGCCACCTACGACCTCCAGCCGGAAATGAGTGCCGTCGAGGTGACGGACAAGTGCGTGGAGCGTATCGAATCCGGCGCTTATGACGTGATTATCCTGAATTTTGCCAACTGTGATATGGTGGGTCATACCGGCGTCTACGAGGCGGCTGTAAAAGCGGTGGAAACCGTTGATACATGCGTAGGCCGGGTGGTGGATGCTACCCGGTCCATGGGTGGTATCGCTATGATTACCGCCGACCACGGCAACGCCGAGGAAATGCAGAAGCCCGATGGGTCCCCCATGACAGCGCATACCACCAATCTGGTCCCCTTTATCCTGGTAGGCGCAGATGCCAAGCTCCATCCCGGACGCCTGGCGGATATTGCTCCCACGATTCTGGATATTATGGGTCTGGCCTGCCCGCCGGAAATGGACGGGAAAAGTTTGATTGACTGAATGTTTGCGGCGGGACGCGCGATGCGCGTCCCGCCGTCTGTGTGTCAAAAAAGTGGCTGCGCCACTTTTTTGAGTGAAGGGCCGCCCCGCTTTGCTCTGCGCCTCGGTTGTGCGCCTTTGGCGCACAATTCGACGCTCGCTC
>JAAZZJ010000077.1 GCA_014237695.1 Oscillospiraceae bacterium
AGACGAAAAATTTTCCGTCAAGATGCGTGCCGGCGCCTATTGGTACAGCTTCTAAGTCCGCACGAAAACAGCTAAGACCGTCTGAAGGTTTTCCAGCTTTCGAGGAAGGAATCTGCCGCGGCTCCCGGCTTACCATCTTCGTGATGCAGATATTTTTCCCGATTAAATCCTAATATCTCTATTTCGGATGCCCCCTGAACTGGACGCCGGCGCCCCAAAATTCTTCCTCTTCCAGAGGAATAAGGGCTTGACGAATCAGGAAAAATACGTTAAAATAGGGGCTGTAACTATTTTGTAACCCTTGGCACTGTTTTGTAACTATCGGAGGATTCTCTAAATGATCCAGAAGAATATGAAAAAAAAGGCGGAGAAAAAGGACGCTCCCGCAAAAGCCGCCAGAGCAAGACACGCCGCTCCCCAGTCCGCGTCCGTGCGCCGGGCTCCCGCGTACCGCATCAACCGCCGGTTCCCGGAGTCCAGCAGCACCTCCCGGCAGCTCCAGCTTCTCCTGGCGGGCAGTATGCCCCTCCTGCGGCAGAAGACCGGCGGAGCCGCCTACCGCGTTCGTTCCTTTTTCTCCTCCCTGGCCCTCAGGGTCAAGGCCCGGCAGGGCAGCGTGTCCGGCCACCGCTTTTTGCAGGCGGCGGTCTTTCTTACGGCAGGCCTCCTGCTGACCATCTTCGCCGCCAACCAGGTCCTCTACACCACCGGCACCACTCTCTCCTTTGAGGGCGTGGAGCTGGGCACCGTAGCCAGCGAGGAGGAGGCCCTGGCCGCCGTGCAGCGGGTGGAGTCCTCCATCTCGCAGAAGCTGGGCAGCCGCTACAGCCTGTCTCCGGAGAGTCTGTCCTACACCACCGGCGTGGCCTACCGCGGCACCCTGGTGGAGGAAGCCGACCTTGAGGAGGCCCTCAGCCAGTCCCTGCGTGTGGTGGAACACGGCTACGCCCTGTATGTCAACGGCGAGTTCATCGGCGCCACCCAGACGGAGGGCGCTCTGGACGAGCTGATGGCCCAGGTAGCCACCCCCTACCGCAACGAGAACACCGTCTCCATTGATTTCGTGGAGGACTGGGAGATCCGCGAGTGTGATCTGCCCATAGAGGATTTTACCAACCTTGCGGACGTGGCCCTGCTGCTCAACAGCGTCAAGGCCGGAGAGCAGACCTACACCGTGGAGGCCGGGGACTGCTGGTCCGTCATCGCCGAGGACCACAACATGACCAGCCAGGATCTGCTGCGCATGAACCCTGGCTACGACATCGACAGGCTCCAGATCGGCGACGTGCTGGTCACCAGCCAGCAGGTTCCCTATCTCACCGTCCGGGCCACCCAAATGGAATACTACGTAGCCGACATCCCCTATGAGATCGAGTACGTGGACGACAACACCATGTGGGAGGGCGACACCCGGGTCATCACCAAGGGCGCTTACGGCACCGCCGACACCGCGGCCCGGGTCACCTACGAGGGCGTGGACGAGGTGGAGCGCGTCATTGAATCCCAGACCATCATCACCGAGCCGGTCACCGAGGTCCAGGCCCGGGGTACGCTGGAGCGTCCCAGCTGGGCGCCCACCGGGTCCTTCCGCTGGCCCACCAGCGGCTCCATCACCTCCAAGTATGGCTACCGCAACATCTTCGGAGGGTCCTCCTTCCACGGCGGCATTGACATTGCCAATTCCTACGGCACCGACATCGTGGCCGCCGACGGCGGCGAGGTGTGCTACGCGGGCTGGATGAGCGGCTATGGCTACCTGGTCCAGATCGACCACCAGAACGGCTACGTCACCTACTACGGCCACAACAGCAGCCTGCTGGTCAGTGTGGGCGACAAGGTCTTCAAGGGCCAGCACATCGCGGAGATGGGCTCCACCGGCCGGAGTACCGGCAACCACTGTCACTTTGAGGTCCGCGTCAACGGCGAGCGGACGAACCCCATCAACCTGCTCCCCTGATTCTTCTGAATAGTAATATACCCGAACTCCCCGGCCCTTTACGGACCGGGGAGTTCTCCATGATATCCGTCAGACCGGCGGCAATACCGCGCAAAACCGCGCAAAAAAATCCCGGGCTTGACAAACCAAGTCCGGGAGGATATACTAAGGATAGGGCGCTGCAGTGAGCGGTCAGCCCGGTGAAAATCAGTTGTTACAAAGAACAACCGTCACCGTGAGGGTGGCGGTTGTCCCTTTTTACGATACGAATCGTCACGGTAAAATCATACCAATGAAATGTAATCGTAATAGGCATTTAACACACCCGTGGGCCGGCCTTTGGCCGGCTTAGGGCTGGGGCCGCCGTGGGCGGCCTAACGCCCTCTCTCGGAGCGTGTGGCTGACCGCTCACCAGATTGTCATTGCAGCGCCCCGTCCCAAGGCTGGGGGCTGACATGATCTTACCACATACCACTGAAACTGTCAAATCCCCCCAAACACCGCCAGCCCCCCGCGCCTTTGGCGCGGGGGGCTGGCTTCATATCCGCCTCCGGTATCAATCAGACACCGTCAGGCATAACATTGGTGGTATGCTGGGTGTGGTAATCGCTCACGCGGCAGATCACCGCGCACACCTGCTCGCGCAGCAGGGGCTTGTTGTTCTCAAAGAGAGGCTTGCCGCCGTTGGGATTGGTGGTGCCCACGAAGATCTGAGGCGTGGTGTAGTACAGAGCCACAGCGTAGGCGTTGGCCTCGTCGCCGAAGGGGGAGCCGCTGGTCACGGGAGCCACGCCCAGGACCTTGGCCGCCAGCTCGGCGGTGGCGTTGCGGGAGATGGCCGCGTTCAGGTCAATATTGCTGCTGATCCAGCCCTTGCTGACCGCCAGATTCTTGTAGTTGATGGCCCACTGGCTGCCGGTGCCCACAGCGGCGGTGTAGCCGCAGGACTCCAGCACCATTTTCAGAGCCTCACCGTAGGTCACGGTGCCCTTGGGGTCAAACTTGCCGTCGCCCCTGCCGCTGATAACGCCCTTGCTCACCAGAGTGGCGAGGTTGGCCCGATACCAGGCGTTGCCGGAGACGTCCGTGAACTGGCTCACGTCGGTCACGCCGCCGGGATTGGTGGTACCGCCGGGAGTCGTGCTGGTGGTGGGATTGCCGGCCACGGTGATGTTGACGCTGCCGTTGGCCACAAGGTTGTTGCTGGCGTCATAGGCCGCGAAACCCACCTTGTCCGTGCCGTTGAAACCGGCCTTGGGCTGATAGGTCACGCTGTACAGCAGGGCGGGCGCGATGTCGATACCCGCGGCGCTGGTGCTGCCGTTGAGGTACAGGGTGCCGTTGGCGGGAGTCACGAAACGGATCTTGGCCGCCTTGGACATGGCGCTGTTGGCGGTGGTAAAGTCGTTCTGGCTGAACCGGGCGGGCTGTCCGGCGGTGGAGGCGTAGTACACCACCACATCCTGAGGTATGGCGCCCTTGCCGTTGAAGACCACGCTGCCCTTGAACTTGATGGTGGAACCGGAATAAGCGATGTAGTCAATGGTATCGGTGCCGGAGGTGCCGGAGTAAACCACATCATTGAGCTGGTTGGAGCCGCTGGACTTGGTGGTGAAGGAATACTTCTTGATGTTGCTGCTGGTCAGCTTCACATCCTTGGCATTCTTCTTGCTGGAATCGTTGTAGGTCAGGGTGCCGTTCCTGGGAACGCTCTGGAAAACGATGGTCAGGTTGCTGGGCACGGACCCGGAGATGACCTCCTTGTAAGCGGCGGTGAAATCGCTGGCCTTGAGGCTGACGGTGCCGTTGCTGCCGGAGGTGTAGGTGATATCGTCGGGACTCTCGGCCGTGTAGACGATGCTGATCCGGCCGGACAGGTCTGTCTCCTTCTTGCTGTTGTTTGTGCCATGCGCGGTGAAGGAGAAGTTAACGGTAGCGGCTTTCTTGCTGTTGGTGCTGTTGGGCTCGAAATAGACCTCATCCAGGCCGATCTCGCTCTTTCTGGGGTTGACATAGCAGTCCTTGGAGCTGGTGACCTTCTTGCCGTCGCCGTCATAGAGGGTGCCGCCGCTGGGACTGAAGGTCACATATTCCAGCGTGCCTTTGGAGTATTTATCGGTCCAGAAATCTTCAAAGGAAGCAGAGTCGAAAGATACATCCTCGCCGATGTCGCCGTAATAGACCACATCGCCGCCCGAAGACCCCTCTTTGACAGTAATGGTAAGGGTACCCTCAGCTTCAACATCATTACTGCTGCCGTTTTTTCCATAGCATGCGGTAAAGGAGAAAGTTGCTGTTCCCTTTTTCTCCGGAATAAATACCACATCTGTCAAAAGGCCGGTCCTGCTGCCGCTTTCATACTCATCCGGTGTCCAGTAAGTATATCTCTCATCCGCCGACAAAGAACCGGCAGCTTGATCTGTTCCGTGGAATACAACATACTTGAGCCAGTACGCGGTAGGAACGGAATCCTCAATCTGCTCAATAACAGACTTCTTACCCTCATCGTCATCGTCATCCAGGCAATATTCCGTTGTATCTAGGTATACTGTAGCAGAAGGATTGAATTTAGTCGTGTAAGATACTCTGATAGAAATTGTTGCACGTCCAATTTCTGTAGAGCCGTCTTTTACGCTTACTGTAATTGCCGCTGTACCCGTATTCCCTGCGGTCGCGTAAACAGTATTTGCGCTATTATCCGATACGCTGACTACAGTCGGACTATTAGATGTCCACGTATAGGTATAATTACCTGCGGACTCTCCATCAACCTTTGCAGTCAACTTAACAGAATCGTTCCAACTTGTGAGCGTTGTTTTATCATTTGCAGCAGAAATAGTAACCGCATTCTGTACCTTAAGCGTGCAGGTGTTTTCAGCTGTGGTACCATCAGTAAATGTTGCTACTGCTTTAATGGTAACATCACCTGTCGCAGCACCATTGCTCACAGTAATAGTATTTGTTCCCGCAGTCGTTGTAGCATTTGCGAAAGAAACCTTACCGCTGGGAGTAGCCGTCCAGACCACACTCCTGATAGTGGCTCCAGCGGAAGGAGTGACTGTTGCTGTCGTGCTGTTACCAGGCCGCAAAGTGTTATCTGCAAGGCTCACACTGATTGTAGCCGCCGCCGCTCCAATTGTAACATTACAGGAGGCTTTCTTTTCCGTGTCCGCCTTGGATGTGGCAATAACCGTAGCATTACTCGCAGCCGCACCGTTCTTGAGCTTGACCTTCACATTATTGCCGGTACCAACAACTTCGACATCCCCAATGGTTTCCCATGTAACGTCCTTCGCGTTATCTGTCAAATTGGTACCCTCTACTGTAGCGGTAATGTCCTTTTGTGCAGTATCGCCGACAGTGAACTGCATCGAAGAAGGGTTAACCTTGACTCCAGTTACCGTGGGGGTCGGGGCCTCAACAGTGACGCTCGCTGTGGCCTCGTATGTTTTTTCATCAGCGTTTTCTTTAGTTGCTTTGCCGCTGACAGATACGGTATAGTCACCTGCCTTTGTAAACGTGATGGTGGGCTGATCGCTATCCGCGCTTGAAACAGAAGCGCCATCCGAAGAGGTAACACTCCAGCTATATGTTGAAATTGAGTACCCCTCGGTATCAGTGTTGCTGGTTAAACTAACGCTTGGTGTTACTTCGGCCTTGCCGTTTGACAAAGTAATCTTGCTGCCGATGCCACTTATGCTTGCTCCAAAATCCGCCGCCAGTGCCCCCGGCGCAAGGCTCAGCACCATGACCATCGCCAAAAACAGCGACAGCAGTCTGCGTTTCAATGACTTCATAAAGTATCCATCCTTTCTCATGTCCGGTGGGACCTGTCCCACCGGTCAGGCGGCATGCCGCCTGACGGATTTGTTTACGAGCGTACTATACCAGCCGGTTGTGGAAAGTACGTATCGAAACTGCATCTTTTTTGCATCATTTCTTAATCCGCCCCGAAGAAATCCCTTCCGCCGGCCAGCAAAGACTAAGACGTAACCCACCCCCCGAAGGTTCCCACATCCAGGAAGAAAAAACAAGAAAATTTTTCCCCTCCCCCTCCGGCGGCGCCACCCGTGGGCCGCCCTATGGGCGGCTTAGGGCTGGGGCGGCCTTTGGCCGCCTAACGCCTCTCCCAAAGGGAGAGGCAAGTGGATTGTGCGGGGTGAGTGGATTGTGCGGGACAGGAAGCGCCTTTCAGGACTGCACCATCCCCTTGGCTCCCCCCGTGGGGCCGCCTGCGGCGGCCTTAGCGCTTCACGTCTGGGGGAGCTGTCAGCCGTCAGGCTGACTGAGAGGGCGTCCCCACAGCTCTGCACATGGTATCACTCCCTTCCCGCTATTGGGGGAGTTCCTCCGCCAGCTGCCGGACCTCTTCAAGGGTGAGACTGGCGCATTCAGCGATTTCCTCCAGTGTGAGTTTGCTCATGGCCAGCAGTTTTCGAGCCGTTGACTTCCGGCCTTCCCTCCGGCCTTCCTTCCGGCCTTCCCTCCGGCCTTCCTTCCGGCCTTCCTTCCGGCCCTCTTCCCACTTCTCTTCCATCACTCTGCACATGGTATCACTCCCTTCCATCGTCTCCTTGAAGTACCGCACCTGCCCCGCAAGGACGGCATAGTGCATATCCGCCGCCCGGGTGCAGGAAAAATCGTGCATCAGCCACCCCAGAGGCGAGTCGTCCCGGAACGCTCCGTTTACGTATAGGATATGCGCCCCGTCGTCAAATAACTCCCCGGTGTTCAGGATGCACCGCTCCACCTTGTAGAGCGGCTCTCCCCGGCCCAGCACGTCATGCTCGGTGATGAAAATGACCCAGGTCTCCGGCAGGGCCTGAAAATCCTCGCTCTTTTGCAGCAGGACGCTGTCCAGCATACTGCTGTGGAACCGGGCCCGCCGCCTGCCCGCACCCCGGTCGGAGCGCTGAATCTCCACATTGATGGTCCGTCCCGCACTGTCTATAGCCACCACGTCCATCCGCAGGGAGCGCTCCGTCAGATTCGATACAGGCACCTGCGTGCGTACGCTCCGCACCGTCAGCTCCGGCATATCCAGCACAATGCGCAGCACCAGCTCCACACAGGCCGGGTCGCTCTCAAAGCAACGGGTCATGAAATCGTCGTCCATCAGCCGGAGTTTTGCCAGCCGGGCCAGATTTTCCGGGCTGCGGAGGCTTCTCTCTTCCGTCACGTCTCCGCCTGCCTTCCGGCGTCGGGGAACCGGTACTCGGTGGTATAGTCGTACCGCTGTCCGGGCCGGAGAAGGATATCGCCCCATTCGGGATGATTGGGGCTGTCCGGGAAAAACTGGGTCTCCAGACACACGCCCATCCGCGGGACGTAGTCCACGCCCCCCTTGCCGCCCCTGGCGTTCAGGAAGTTGCCGCTGTAGAACTGAATCCCCGGCTTCTCCGTCCAGGTCTCCATGACGATGCCGCTGCGGTCCCCGGCAAGCCGTGCCGCCAGCCGCAGCCCCTGGGCGGGGGAGAGGACGAAGTTGTGGTCGTAGCCCCCCACGTTGCGGAGCTGTTCGTCGTCCGCGCCGATGTCCCGGGACAGGGGCTTGGGGACGGTGAAGTCCAGGGGCGTCCCCGCCGCGGGCCGGGACATGTCCAGCGGGATACTGTCGGGCCCCACGGGGGTGTAGGCGCCGGAGGCCAGCCAGAGGACATGGTCCATAGCGTCCCCGCCGCCGTTGAGGTTGAAATAGGCGTGATTGGTGATGTTGCAGTGGGTGGTCTCGGTGCTGGCGGCCTCGTAGCGCAGGCGCAGGGCGCTGCCGGTGAGGGTGTAGGTCACCCGGAGCGTCAGCTGTCCGGGGAATCCGCCCTGCCCGCCGGGGGAGACATAGGTAAGGGTCACGCTGTCCTCCCCGGACGCCTCCGCCGCGAATACCTGTTTGGAAAAGCCCTCCGGGCCGCCGTGGAGCTGCTTGCCGCCCTCGTTGGGGACCAGGGAAACCCGGCGTCCGTCGATGAGACAGCCGGCCCCCGCGATCCGGTTGGCGTACCGGCCCACCACGGCGCCCACATAGCCGCCGTTGGTCTCATAGCTCTCCACCGTGTCGTAGCCCAGCACCACGTCCACCGGCTTTCCGTCCCGGTCCGGGACCCGCAGGGCCCGCAGGGCCGCGCCATAGGTAAGGATTTCCGCCTCCAGAGCGCCCCTGCGGAGGGTGAACTTATCCACCGGCCGGCCGTCCCGGGTGACGCCAAAGGGCTCCTTGCATACCGGCATGGGAATCGCCTCCTTATATATAATATGTCAAGCTTATTATAGCACATCACCGGAGAATCGGCAAGACAGGATTTTGGGGAAGGAGGACCGCCGCCCTACGGATGTTCCCGCAGGTACGCCGCCATCTCCGGCGTCATGGACCAGTAGGCGATGCCCCAATGCTCGAAATCCCATTGCTCCTGATACCCGTTGCACTCATAGTCAATATAGTAGAGCAGCCCCTCCCGCACCACGAAATTGGTGGGGAAGTAGTCGATATTCAGCCCCGCCGGATACAGCAGGCGGCACATCTCCCGGACCTGCTCCAGAAACTCCGGACGCATCCGGTCCCGGCGCACATAGTCCAGAATCGTATCTCCGGCGATGTACTCCTTCAAAATACGCTCCGCCTCCACGTCCGCCGCCAGCAGGCGGGGCATCCGGATGCCCGTCTCCGACAGCCGCCGGTAGTCGTTCAGCTCCGCGGCCATCTTGTCCCCGAACTGGTAGTAGCCGCAGGGCTCGTGGTGGATCTGCTTGAGGACATACTCCTCCGCCCCGTCCGTAACAAGATAGGAATACCCTCCCTTGCCCTTTCCCAGCAGCCTTTTCACGGCGTAGGACAAGCCGCTGACAGATACTTCTTTCCTCTGTTCCATCCTCTTCTCCTTCCTGCCGCCTACAGCAGCGGCCCCAGCAGCCGGAGCAGCAGCCTCCGCCAGCCGGTCCGGCGGGCCAGAAGCTCCGCCTTTACCGCCTCCAGGCGCTCCCAGGCGGTCCTCCGCTCCTCCTCCGTCAGCGTGTGCTGGCTGAATTTTGCCTTGAGCCCCAGCTCCTCCAGCACCTCGTCCCCGCCTCCGCCCAGCGCCGCCGCACGGCGGAACCGGCAGTAGGCGTTGATGACGGAGCGGTTGGTATCCGGGTTTTCCCCCGCCAGACGCCGGGGCAGGAAGGACAGCGCATATCCTCCCCACAGCGCCCCCAAAGCCAGCGCGGTCCCCAGTACGGGCCGCCAGGGGAAGACAAAGGACGGCTCCTCTGCCCCTTCCTCCTCCGAAAGCTCCTCTCCGGGCGCGGCCGGGTCCGCCTCGGACTGCTCCGGGACCTCCTCCGGCT
>JAAZZJ010000078.1:0-6418 GCA_014237695.1 Oscillospiraceae bacterium
GATGACTCCGAGCAGTAGGCCGATGGCGATGGTTCCCACACCGTCCCATCGGGGCTCGCCGGTGGCTGCCGACATGCCGATGGCGGCCAGGGCGATGACCAGACCGGAGCGCATCCCCTGAGAGATCCGCTCCAGCTTCCCGGCCCCCAGGTTCTGCCCGGCGTAGGTGGTCATGGCGTAGCCGTAGGAGGTGGCGGCCACCTCCAGGACGCCGTAGAGCTTGTTGGTGGCGGTGAACCCGGCGATGAAGGCTACGCTGAAGCCGTTGACAATGGTCTGGATAATCATGCCGCCCACGGCGATGATGGTATTTTGCAGGGCCATGGGCAGGCCCAGCTTCATGAGCAGGCCCCACAGCGGGCCGTCAAAGGCCCAGTCCTCCTTCTTCAGACGGAGGGCCTCCACACGGCACAGACGCAGGATGCAGCATCCCGCCGCCAGGCACTGAGCGATGATGGTTGCCGCCGCCGCGCCCCGGACGCCCCAGCGGAATCCCATGACGAACCAGAAGTCCAGGGCGATGTTGGTCAGAGAGGCCGCCACCATGGCGGTCAGGGGCGTCCGCCCATCCCCCAGGGCCCGCAGCATGGAGGCCGCCAGATTGTAAGCCGTTACCACCGGCAGTCCGGCGAACAGCACCCGGAGATAGTCGATGGCAATGGGCCGGATCTCCGCCGGTACCCGCAGCAGCGCCGTCACCGGCTCCGCTATCGCCTCGCTGCCTGCCGTCAGAAGGATGCCGCACAGCGCCGAGAGCAGGATGGCGCTGGCCGCCGCTTTGCGCAGGCGGTCAAAATCCCCCGCGCCGAACCGCTGGGCCATCAGGATGGAAAAGCCCTGAGTGAAGCCCTGGATGGTCCCCAGAGTCAGCCAGTTGAGCCAGTCCACCGTCCCCAGGGCCGCCAGGGCGTCCACGCCCAACACCCGTCCCACCACGGCGGTATCCACCACGGTATACATCTGCTGAAAAATATTTCCCGCCATCAGGGGGAGGGAGAACAGGAGCAGCAGCCGCCACGGGCTGCCCTCCGTGTGTACGGTCAAGCCGGATTGCTTCTGGAACATGGCGTCTCTCCGATCCGTTATCTATGGTTTCCCCTATTATATCAGCATCGTATCCTTTTTCAATAGCAAATAGAAAAAAAGGGCCTGCCGCCAGCGGAAAGCCGGCGGCAGGCCCTTTGCCGCGGGAACGGTTTTTCGATCAGTGATGGATGCCCCGGTTCTGGTCGCCGGAGGGGTTGGAACCGAATTCGTAGTCATTGCCGGGCAGAATGGCGTTGAGGATGATGCCGGCAATGGCGGCGATGGCCAGGGAGGTGAGCGTAACGCTGGTCCCGCCGATGGAGAAGGTCAGGCCGCCGGAGAAGCCCAGACCGCAGACCAGGATGACGGCGGCGATGATGAGGTTGCGGGAATTGGTGAAGTCCACCTGATTTTCCACGATGTTGCGCACGCCGATGGCGGAGATCATGCCGTAGAGCATGAAGCTGATGCCGCCCACGATGGCGGTGGGCATGGAGCCGATGACGCCGGCCATCTTGGGAATAAAGCCAAGGACCACGGCGTAGAGTGCCGCCAGACGGATGACCCTGGGGTCGAAGACCCGGGAGAGGACCAGCACGCCGGTATTTTCACCGTAGGTGGTGTTGGCGGGGCCGCCGAACATACCGGACAGGGAGGTAGCCAGACCGTCGCCAATAAGGGTGCGGTGGAGGCCGGGATTCTCAATGAAGTTCTCACCCACGGTGGCGGAGATGGCGGACATATCGCCGATATGCTCCATCATGGCGGCGATGGCGATGGGAGCCATCACCAGAATGGCGGAGATGTCGAACTTGGCGATCTGAACGGGGGGCAGGCCCAGCCAGCTGGCCTCTGCAATGGAGGCGAAGCTGAGAATGGCGGAGCCGTCGGCGTTGACCATGCCGCAGGCGTTCATGATGACGGCGGCCGCGTAGGAGATCACCACGCCCAGCAGGATGGGGATGATCTTAAACATACCCTTGCCCCAGATGTTGAAGACGATGATGACCGCCAGGGCGATGAGGGCCAGGGGCCAGCACTGGGCGGCGTTGGACACCGCCGAGGGGGCCAGGTTCAGGCCGATGCAGATGATGATGGGGCCGGTAACTACCGGGGGCAGGAAGCGCATGACCTTCCGCACGCCCACCACCTTCACCAGCAGGGCCAGGACCAGGTAGAGCAGGCCGGCCGCCACAATGCCGCCGCAGGCATAGGCCAGCTTGTCCGCCTGGGACATGCCGGCGTAGATGCCTTGATCCATTTTGCTCATGGTCTCAAAGCCGCCCAGGAAGGCAAAGGAGGAGCCCAGGAAGGCGGGGACCTTCAGCTTGGAGCAGAGGTGGAAGAACAGGGTGCCCACCCCGGCGAAAAACAGGGTGGTCTGGATGTTCAAGGGCAGATCGTAGGCGCTGGAGACGATGATGGGGACCAGGATGGTAGCGCCGAACATAGCAAACATGTGCTGGACGCCCAGGAGCAGCATCTTGGGCAGGCCAAGCTGCCGCGCGTCGCGGATGGCTTCGGTGTTTTCTTTCATAAAAATCTCCCTTCTTTTCCGGCAGGGGACCTGGATGGTCCCCCCAGTTTTTGCGCAAAAAAAGAGACGATCAAATCAATGACCGTCAAACAGCGCTGCGGGAATGAAGAAAAGATACCTCGGCGAGGTATTTTCCCATAGAAGAAAGCGTGCTTTTCCTCATCCCCGTTTTGCCCCTTTTCTGCATTTTCGTCCTTTATCATACCAGACCGGAACCTCCGGCGCAAGGGAAAAAACGGACATGAGTCTCTTTTCTATCTATCCGACAAATTCCGAGGGCAGCGGCCGGGATTTTTTGCGGCATTTTCGGCAGAATGGGGATAAAAGAAACGTCCGCCGGACCCCGGCGGACGTCATTTGATCCTGTCGCAGCTGTCTCCTGTGATAGATCAGTCCAGAATGTATACGGTACATTCCCGCACACCGAACTGGATGCACTCACGGTTGGTATCCATATAGAGGTCAATGGTGTTGCCCCGCACGCCGGTATCCTCCGCCACGGCGAAGCCATAGTTGTACGCGCCGTCATTGCTCATGACGTAGACCTTGGTACCCAAAGGCAGGACGCTCCGGTCTACCGCAACCACGCCTACACGCACAGTAGTGCCGGAGGCGGTCCGGGTACCCACGCTGCCGCCGGTGGTGTAGGCAGTGCCCCGCATGGTCCGGGTGCTGCTGAAGGTGACGGTCTCGCCGTTCTCCAGGGTGATGACGCCGGAGCCGTCCTCGTTGACGTTGATGGCGGCCACCGCGTCGTCGTTGTTGGCGAAGTTCTCCATGGTGCCTCTCTCGATGATGGTGGACACCGGTTCTGTATCCACCACATCAATGAGCTGCCGGGCTGTGCGCTGGCCGTCCTGATAGATGATCTCGTAGACCTCGGTATACTCGCCGTCGCAGCCCTCCTGGATGACGGCTTCGTACCAGTCGGGACGGTTGTCGTTGTACTGATAGACAATTTCATGCTCACTGACGGTAGAGATGTGTTCATAAAACACAAACTCGCCGCTGATGCACACATCCACCCCGCCGTCCGGGAAGGAGACGGAGATCATCTCCAGAGGACTGGGCTCAATGGCCAGCCGCTCAAGCAGCTGGTTGAGGGTTTCCTCCTGGGAAACGGCGGTATACTGCCGGTCCTGATAGCTCACGGTGACATTCAGGCCGGAAGCGAGATCCAGCTCGTTTCCCGACGTGCGGGAGACCAGTCCGGCAAAGCCGTCGGTCAAAAATACGTCGCCCTCCAGATCGTCCACGTGGACGGGACCGTCGTTGGAGACCACGTACATGGCTCCGGCCCCGATGGGAGCAAAGCGGCAGAGCAAAGACAGAACCAAGATAAAGAGGGCCGGTACAGCTGCGACAGCGATCAGCCGCCTGGAATCGTGAGCGGCTTTCTTGCTACTTTCAAACATGATACTTGTTCCTCCGTTCGTTTTCAAAAAAGAGGTGCGCAGGCGGCATCCGTGTCAGACCCGCATAGGATAGGATTACCAAAATTTCCATATCTTAAACAGGACGGATACCGGATTGTAACCTTTGTTACTTTTTCAAAAACTTTGTGTAGTATACCTGAAAAACCGCGGTTTGTCAAGCTTTTTTGAAGAATCTCCTCAACGCAGTTGACATAATTGCGCGGAAGCTGTGTTATAGCGAGGGAAAATTTGGCGGTTGAGCAGGGAAAAGGTTACAAGATCAGTGACAAAAGTTACAGACTGGCGGCAAGTGGTAACAGGCAGGAAAGCTCCCCTGCCTCCCCGCCGCGCCTATAGTCGACGCACAAAAAAGAAATCGGGACACTCTGTGTGTCCCGATTTCTCCGATATGAACCTCAGATGCCGTTTAAGTCGTTGTCCAGCCATGTGTCCGCAGGCCGGAGCAGCTTTGTAAAGGGGCGGGCCATATCGGCGTCGTCCTTGCTCTGGTGGAACTTGAATACCGTTTCCCCGTTGGAAAGACGGCACAGAATCTCAATCTTCCCTCTGGGATGGCTCATGGCGTAGCGAACGGATTTGCCGAAACCATTTTGCCGGGACTTGGCCGCGTCCACAATGCGGATGCCCTCCTCGATAGGGACCTGGAAGCGCTCCTTGACTCCCGTTACCGGGCGGCACTGGAAGATGTAGTAGGGGGCAATTCCCACTCGCGTCAGCCTGCTGAGCAGCTGGCCCAGCACCTCGCCGCTGTCGTTGACTCCCCGCAGCAGGACTGTCTGGTTGCGCACCTGAACCCCTCGCTCAATCATGGACCGGACTGCCCGGACCGCCTCCTCTGTCAGCTCCCGCGGATGATTGAACTGGGTAACCAGATAGAGCGCTTTCTTTTGCGCGTAGTGGGCAAACATGTCGAGAAATTCCTGGTCGCCGTAAATCCGCTCCGGCAGCGTTACCGGCACCCGGGAGCCAAACCGGATGAAATCCAGCCGCTTGATAGCCGTCAGCTCCTCCAGATACCGCCGGATGATCTCGTTGGAGTTCAGGAAAGCATCTCCGCCGGTAATCAGGATATTGGTCACCGTCTCGTGCGTTTTCACATAGGCCACCGCCTCGTCTACCCGGCGGTTCAGCTCATCCTCGCTGAGCCCCACCATCCGCTTCCGGAAGCAGTGGCGGCAATACATGGCGCACTGGTTGGTACTCAGCAGCAGCACGGTCTGGGCATATTTGTGCTGCAGGCCCTCCAGCTTGGTGTTGGACGCCTCGCCGCTGGTATCGAAGGAACCTCCCGGATCAAACTCGTCCGGGGAGGGGATGCACATCCGCCCGATAGGGTCCCTGGGGTCCGCAGGGTCCACCAGAGACAGATAATAGGGGGTAATCATCATGGGAAACCGTTCGGCTACCGCAGCACGCTCCGCCGTCTCCTCTTCGCTCCAGCCCAGAATAGGCGCAAGCTCCTCCGCCCTCCGGATTCCCTTCTTCAATTCCTCCTGCCAGCTCATCAGCTGCCACCACCTTTCGATCAAATATGCTTTTCTTTCCGTTTAGGCGTCTCTGCCGCCGGATCATCCCTCCGCTCAAACCGCTGTTCCCAATCCACACGAAGCTTCTCCAGCAGGGTCCGCATCATCTGCTGCTCCTGGTCTGTAAGGGCGGAAAACAGCTCTGCCCGGCGCTTCCGCACAGAGTCCTCATTCTGCCGGGAGAGCCACGCCCTGCCCTCTTCCGTGAGGGACAGCAGAATCTTCCGCCGGTCCGTCTCCGCTCTCCCGCGGGCGATCAGCCCCTTACTCTCCAGCTTGGCCGCGATCTCGCTCATGGAACCCGGCTGGATGCCCAGCAGCTCCTGCAACTCCCGCTGGCTGATCTCTCCCTGCTCCCAGAGAATACGCAGAATCTTCTCCTGCCCCCTTCGTTTCCCCAGGCAGTACATGAGGAACTTCCCGCACTGTTCCAGCTGTCCGGCCAAATCGTCAAAATCCTGCGGACTGTTTCCGCAGGGCAACCGGTACGCTCCGCCCCTGCCGCCTGGTTCTGTGTCCATGATGTCTCCCTCCCGAAGAGTTCATTAGGTACCTTATCATCATACCATGCGCCCCTCTGATTGTCAAGGTGCCTAAACAAATTTTCCTCTATTGAGGCATCCGGAAGCGCATTTTGAAAATTCAAGAAAAACTCCCGCAAGATCAACCGATCTCGCGGGAGTTTTTTACAGCGCGCCGTTTACCGCACCGCGATGGCCTCGATCTCCACCAGCGCATCCTTCGGCAGCCGGGCAACCTCCACGGCGCTGCGGGCCGGGGGCTCACTGGTGAAGAAGGACGCGTAGACCTCGTTCATGGCAGCGAAGTCGTTCATGTCCTTGAGGAACACGGTGGTCTTGATGATGTTCTCCATCCCCAGCCCCGCCTGGGCC
>JAAZZJ010000078.1:6428-9211 GCA_014237695.1 Oscillospiraceae bacterium
GCCAGCACGGCCCTGACGTTCTCCAGAGACTGACGGGTCTGTCCGGCGATGCCGCCCTCGGCGAAAGCGCCGGTGGACGCGTCGATGGGCAGCTGCCCGGAGGTAATGACGACGCTGCCGCCGTCTACGCCCTGGGAATAGGGGCCAATGGCGGCGGGCGCCGCTGTGGTCACGATTACTTTTTTCATGGGAAGGGTCCTCCTTGATTTGATGTCCCTTCCATCTTACCAGCATTTGCCGGAAAGGTCAACCATTATAAAACTCCCGGATGTAGTCCTCCACGTCGGCTTTGGTGCCCCGGAACACCCCCGGCGTCTCCATTTTCAGGGACACGCAGGCGGTAGCATACAGCAGGGCATCCTTCATATCCGCCCCGGTCATCCGCATGGCCAGGTAGGCGGCGAAGGTGGTGTCCCCCCTGCCCGTCCGGCCGGAGAGGTTCCGGGCCATCACCGGACAGGTGAAGAGGTCCTTGCCGTCATAGGCCAGCATCTCGGTGTTGTGGGAGATCAGGATTTCCTTCGCGCCCCAGGCATGGAGCTGCCTGGCGGCGGCTTCCCGGTCCGTAAGGCCGGTCAAAATTTCCGCCTCGGCGGCATCGGTCTTCAGAAAATCCATATAGGGGAGGTATTTCAGCTTGTCCTCCCAGTCATGGAAGCAGAGCTTCCCGTCCTCGTTGTGCCGGAGGAACCCCTGGGCGTCTGCGGACACCAGCCCCCTGCCATGGAGGAACTCAATAAGCTCATTGGGAAAATCTCCATAGAGAAGTCCCGCCAGATGGTAGAGCCGGCAGTCCACATCCGGGATCTCCTCAGGGCGGATGGGGTCCGACTGGGCGGGGCAGGAGGCGTCCCGCCGCTCCCGGTCGGGGGCGAAGTAGACGTTTTTCATGAGGGTGGTCTTCTCCGAGGGCAGGAGGGCGATATCCTCCGGAGCCATACGGAAGCCGTCGATGATGTCCTTATCCTCGGGAGCGATCTTCACCGCGGCGAAGACCTTCGCTCCAGCAGCGACGGCGGCGGGGGTGCAGAAGGTCACCGCTCCCCCGGCGGAGCGGTCCTCGATGCCGGTATAGTCGATGTTCACGTCCCGGGTGGCGGGACCCACGATCATCAGGTCATAGGTTTTCATAGCTGCTGTTCCTTTCTCTGCCGTCCTGCGGGCGGCATGGTGGTTGTTTCTATTCGACAGCCCGGAGCTTCCACAGTCCGCGGCCAGTTCGAGAAGGACGCCCTATGACCGCCCCTCCTGAGGGCGGTCATAGGGATATTGGCCATTTATCCAAACATGTGGAAATTCACGACCACGGTGGCAAAAACGATAGAGACCATGCTCAGAAGCTTGATAAGGATGTTGATGGCGGGACCGGAGGTATCCTTGAAGGGGTCGCCGATGGTGTCGCCCACGATAGCGGACTTGTCGTTCTTGCTCCCCTTGCCGCCGTAGTGACCGGCCTCCACGTACTTCTTGGCGTTATCCCAGGAGCCGCCGGAGTTGGACATGAACACCGCCAGCAGGAAGCCGGAAGCGGTCGCCCCGCACAGCAGTCCGATGACGCCCGCAGGCCCCAGCAGCAGGCCGCCCACGATAGGCACGCCCACGGCGATGAGGGTAGGCACCACCATCTCCTTCAGACTGGCCTTGGTGCAGAGATCCACGCACCGGGCGAAGTCGGCGTCCTTGGTCCCCTCGATGATGCCGGGGATCTCCTTGAACTGGCGCCGGACCTCCAGCACTACGCTGTGGGCCGCCTTGCCGACGCTGCCCATGGTGATGGCCGCGAAGATGAAAGCCAGACAGGCGCCCACGAAGATGCCCACCAGCACCACCGGATTCATGACGCTCATATCCAGCGCCGTGTCCGGAGCCAGGGTCTCCACTTTCTCCACGTAGGAGGCAATCAGCGCCAGGGCCGTCAGGGCGGCGGAGCCGATGGCGAAGCCCTTGCCCGTCGCCGCCGTCGTGTTGCCGAGAGCGTCGGGCTTGTCCGTGCGCTCGCGAACCTCCTCGTCCACGCCGGGCGTCATCTGGGCGATGCCGCCGGCGTTGTCGGCCACAGGGCCGTAGGCATCGGTGGCCAGGGTGATGCCCAGGGTGGACAGCATGCCCACAGCCGCCAGGGCGATGCCGTACAGGCCCATGGCGTTCCGCGCCCCGTCGGTGAGGCCCAGGCCGGAGACGTAGTAGGCGATCAGGATGCACCCGCTGACGGTCAGCACCGGCAGCATGGTGGAGCGCATACCCAGGCTCAGGCCGTCAATGACCAGGGTGGCGGTGCCGGTCACGGAGGAGGCCGCCAGACTCTGGGTGGGCACGTAGGTATCAGAGGTGTAATACTCGGTGAACCGTCCGATCAGCACGCCGGAGAAGAGCCCGGCGAGAATGGCCACGTACAGGCCGATGTAATCCTTCCCCAGCAGGAACCATACGATAGGGAAGGCCGCCACGGCGATGATGATGGCGGAAGTGTTGGTGCCCCGGCGCAGAGCCTTCAGGAGAGTCATCTGGTCGGTGGACTCGCCGGTGCGGACCAGCAGGGAGCCGATGATGGAGGCGCCGACGCCCACCGCCGCGATCAGCAGGGGCACCGCGAAGGCGCTGAGGTCATCCACAGACTCGATATATCCGAAGGCGATGACGCCCAGGGAACAGGAGGAGATCAGGGAGCCCACGGTGCGCGCGTTTATCCTGACCCCCAATGAGTTCATCGGCGATCTGATGAAACTGGTGATGGAGAAGCGGGGGATGGTCGAGAACACGGAGACCCTCGACACCTCCAGGGT
>JAAZZJ010000079.1 GCA_014237695.1 Oscillospiraceae bacterium
AAGGAGATCGTCTGGCCTCTGCCGGTAGGGGCCATGCTGTTTGCGGGACCGGCAGCCCAGAGGGCCCTGGGGCAGTATGGGGTGAAGACCATCGGCGGCCTGGCGGCCATGGACCCGGCCCTGCCGGAGCAGCTGCTGGGAAAGCTGGGACGGCAGCTGTGGGAATACGCCAACGGGCTGGACCGCACGCCTGTGCGGTCCCAGTATGAGAAGGAGCCGGTGAAAAGCGTGGGGAACAGCTTTACCTTCCGGGAGGACCTGACCACCCGGGAACAGCTGCGCCGGGGAGCCGCCATGCTGTGCGACAGCGTGGCGGGGCGGCTGCGGGCACAGGGGCTGTACTGCGGGGCGGTGGCGGTGGGGCTGAAGGACCCCGGGTTTCGGACTGTTTCCAGGCAGAAGCATCTGGGCCGCAGCACCCACCTGCGGGGGGAGCTGCTGGAGGCGGCTATGGAATTGATCGACAAGATCTGGAAGCCATCGGTCCCGGTACGGCTGCTCAGTGTGACGGCGCTGGCTTTGACGGATGCGGTGGAGACGTATGAGCAAACCGATCTGTTCACGCCTCAGCAGCCGGTGGAGAACGCACGGCGGGAACGGCTGGAACTGGCGGTGGACGGCATCCGCAAAAAGTACGGAGGCGGGGCCATCTCCTATGGGGAGGCGGCGGACCACCTGACCCGTGGGGAGGAGGCGTAGGAGCTATATATCTTTTCCCAGCGCCTCCTCCAGCTTGCCCAAAGCCCGTTTTTCGATGCGGGAAACATAGGACCGTGAGATGCCATATTCCGCAGCCAGCTCCCGCTGGGTGCGGGGGGGCTTGCCTCCCAGTCCGTAACGCTGGCGGATGATATCCGCCTCCCGCTCCGTCAGGCATTCGTCTACCAGCTGACGGACACGGATATGGCTCTCCCGGGTATCGAGGTCGTCCAGCATGGTGTCCTCCACGCCGACGACGTCCATGAGGAAGAGATTGTTGCCGTCTTTGTCGGTTTCCAATGTCTCGGAGAGGGAGACCTCTCCTTGCAGCTTTTTTTGGCTGCGGAAGAACATGAGGATCTCGTTTTCTATACATCTGGCGGCATAGGTGGCAAGGCGGACGTTTTTCTCCGGTTTATAGCTGGAGATGCCTTTGATGAGTCCGATAGTTCCGATGGAGATCAGATCGTCCTGGTCTACGGTTTGGGTGTAATATTTTTTAATAATATGCGCCACCAGCCGCATATTCCGCTCTACCAGAACATTGCGCGCTTCCAGGTCGCCGCCGGCGCAGCGGGCGAGGTAGGCTTGCTCCTCCTCCGCGCTGAGAGGCTTGGGGAAGGATCCCGTATTTCCTGCCAGATGCAGGGATAAAAAAAGGCTGCTGCGCAGCAGCAGCATGGCGGTTGTCAGCATGTTGATTCCTCCTTTTTGATACCTTATGCGGTGCGGGACTGTCCCTATTCCCACTTCCCTTTTTCTGCTTTTTATGCTATGGTATAAAAAGAGGAGTCCCGATTTGATGGAGGAGGAACAACCTATGGCAAAGTACATGATGGCGTTCGACGCAGGCACTACCAGCAACCGCTGCATCCTGTTCGACAGGCAGGGCAGGATATGCAGCTCCGCGCAGAAGGAATTTACCCAGATATTTCCCCGGCCCGGCTGGGTGGAGCATGACGCCCGGGAAATCTGGGCCACCCAGTTCGGCGTGGCGGCGGAGGCTATGGGCAAGCTGGGGGCTTCCGCCGCCGATATCGCCGCTATCGGTATCACCAACCAGCGGGAGACCACGGTGGTCTGGGACAGGGCCACCGGAGAGCCGGTATGCAACGCTATCGTCTGGCAGTGCCGCCGGACTTCAGAATACTGCGACAGCCTGAAGGAGCAGGGTTTGGCGGAGTCTGTCCGCCGGAAGACGGGGCTCATGATTGACGCCTACTTTTCCGCCACCAAGCTGAAATGGATTCTGGACCACGTGGAGGGCGTTCGGGAACGGGCCGAGAAGGGGGAGCTGCTCTTCGGCACGGTGGAAACATGGCTCATCTGGCGGCTCACCGGGGGAAGAGTCCACGTGACAGACTACTCCAACGCCTCCAGGACAATGCTGTTCAACATCAACACGCTGGACTGGGATCAGGAAATTCTGGACATTCTGGACATTCCCCGGTGTATGCTTCCTCAGGTGAAGCCCAGCAGCTGCGTCTACGGAGAGACAGACCCCGGTTTCTTTGGCGCGCCTATCCCCATTGCCGGGGCGGCGGGGGACCAGCAGGCAGCCCTCTTCGGTCAGACCTGTTTTCAGCCGGGACAGGCCAAGAATACCTATGGCACCGGCTGCTTCCTGCTGATGAACACAGGTGTGAAACCGGTATTCTCTCAGAATGGCCTGGTTACAACGATTGCCTGGGGCCTGGAGAATCGGGTGGAGTACGCCCTGGAGGGCTCCATTTTCGTGGCAGGAGCGGCAATCCAGTGGCTGCGGGATGAGATGCGTCTCATCGAGTCCGCTGCCGACAGCGAATACCACGCCGGGAAGGTTAAGGATACCGCCGGGTGCTACGTGGTGCCCGCCTTCACCGGACTGGGCGCGCCCCACTGGGATCAGTACGCACGGGGGGCCATCATAGGGCTGACCCGGGGGGTAAACAAGAATCACATCATCCGCGCCACCCTGGAGTCCATCGCCTATCAGGTCAGCGATGTGCTGGATGCCATGCGGGCGGATGCCGGCATCGCCCTCCATTCCCTGAAGGTGGACGGCGGGGCCAGCGCCAACGATCTGTTGATGCAGCTTCAGGCGGACATCCTTCAGACTACGGTCCAGCGGCCCGTTTGCGTGGAGACCACCGCCCTGGGGGCGGCCTATCTGGCGGGACTTGCGGTGGGCTTTTGGTCCGGGCAGGAGGACGTCAAGCAGAACTGGGCGGTGGAGCGGACCTTCCGGCCGGGCATTTCCGCCGGGGAGCGGGATGAGAAGCTGCGGGGCTGGCACAGAGCGGTGGAACGGTCCTTTGACTGGGTCAAGGCTTGACAAATTTCCCCGGATATGGTACAAATAGAATACTTCATGGGGGAGTAGTGGCGGGATATTCCGCGGCAAGTCAACATACTGGTCCGGCGGGGCCTGGCTTGCCTTAATAAACGAGACCCATGTATGGCGGTATGCCGTGCATGGGAGGACTCTGGCCAGGCACGGTGTGCCTGGCCGGTTTTTTTCCGGAAATTGCCAAAGAAAACAGATGGAGGAAATTATACGATGGGACTTGCGGAGCTTTTTTTGATCGGTGTGGGTCTGAGCATGGACGCCTTTGCGGTGGCGGTCTGCAAGGGGCTGGCCATGCCCCGGATGCGCTGGCGGCAGGGGGCGGCCATTGCCGTCTCCTTCGGCTTCTTTCAAGCGGCGATGCCCATGTTGGGCTGGCTGCTGGGCCGTCAGTTTGAAAGCTACATTACCAGTATCGACCACTGGATCGCTTTCGTTCTGCTGGGGCTGATCGGCGGGAAAATGATCTGGGACGCTTTCCACGAGGACGAGGAGACCGGCACAGAGGAGCATCTCAGCTGGAAGGAGCTGCTGGTGCTGTCGGTGGCTACCAGCATCGATGCCATGGCGGTAGGCGTTACCTTTGCTTTTCTCAAGGTGACGATCCTGCCGGCAGTCACGATAATTGGCTGTACAACGTGCATCCTGTCTCTGGCGGGGGTGTGCATCGGCCAGAAGTTCGGCGGAGCCCTTAAGAGCAAGGCGGCCCTCGCCGGAGGCGTGATATTGTGCTTCATTGGGCTGAAAATTTTGCTGGAGCATCTGGGCCTGCTGGGATGAGGACGGCGTGCCGGAGTGTGCAGAGAAGTGCCATGTACCATTTTCGGGAGGTACATGGCACTTCTCTGCTTCGGTTGTGCGTACGCTGTCAGCGCTGCTCTTGCTATGCCAGAAAAGTGATGCTATAATAAATGCTTAGAGCTATCATTACAAAATATAACGAAAGTGATTGATTACTGCTATGCCCTCATCATTTCAAGATTTTTTCTTTCTCTTTCTGGACACTTTAACGGGTCACATCATTCTGGCCGCTTTTTTGTTTACCATGATGGATGAAAGAATAGAATGGAATCGGTTGAAAAAGTTACCGCTTTTATTTATCTTGCCGGTCGCTGCCACTGTTATTGGTATTGTTTTGTTTGGGGTTATGCCTGAAGCTCAAATTGTCCGATATGCTCTTAAATCGATGTTCATTCTGTTCATGTGTACCCTTTGGGCTATGTGGACATGGCGAATAAATTTCTGGCGGGCTTTTTCTTCTGTGTGCATGGCTGGAATCTTACAGATAGCTACTACAGCCCTGACGCAATGTTTAGTCCAAATGCTCTTTCCAGAGAATGAAACACCACTTGCACTATTGATTGGAATTAGTAGCATCAGCTTTTTCGCTGCTGCCCTTTTGCTAAAGGGAGTTCATTTTGAAATCTATTTTCGCCTATTACTGGAGGATAACGCAAATCCGCACAGGACTGCCTTGTTGATTTTTGCCTTGGAATCGGTCATGGATACATTTCTTGTGCTGCAAATTGGTCTCCAAAGTCAATATCTAATGGCATATTATTTGCTGGTAGTTTCATTAGTGATTTTGATGGCAGGTCTTATAATTTATCTAGCGCAGCGGTTTGACATTTTTCGGAAATTCCAGGCCCAGCAAGATGTCATTTTCCAGCAGCAGCTTTATGAGCAGGACCTTGAGGCCATCCGTCAGGAAGTACGGACCTTTCGCCATGACTATAAAAATCTGCTAACAGGGCTATCCCAACAAGCAGGAGCGGGTGAATTGGATCAATTATGCGCTACCCTATCTGAACTGAATGCAGGCTTTGACCAACGGTTGGGTGAAAAGATACAGGCATCTACTCAAATCGGCAACTTACAAATTCCCCAAATGAGAAGTCTGTTATTATCAAAACTCACTGCCATGAGGGAAAAAGGTGTGGAGTGCCGCCTGGAAATCCTTTATCCTATAAGCGACATTAACATGGATATATGGGATTTTGTACGTTGTCTAGGTATATTGATTGATAATGCTGTGGAGGCTGTTGAAGGAAGAGACCACCCATGGGTAGAAATTATCCTATTAGCTCAGGAGGGCCAAGTAAACCTCCGAGTGTCTAATCCATGGAATGGAGTTGCAAACCCGGCTCGCTTTTGGGAAGAAGGCTGGTCAACAAAAGGCATAAACCGGGGGCTTGGGCTGTCCAGTTATGTGCGTATCCTAGCTCGTTACGCGAACATTTCTCGCTGTACCAGTTGGACTAACGGGGTATTTTTGCAGGAGTTGACCGTTGGAGGTGCATCATGATTGATGTTTATCTTTGTGATGATGAACCGCTAGTTCGTCAGCAGATACAGCTTGCTTTAGAACGGAAGATATTGATTGAGGGTTGGGACATGGAAATCGTCTGCTCTGCTAATAACCCTATGACCTTACTGGACACGTTGATGAGGAAAGACAGCAGACAAGGTATTTACTTTCTGGATGTGGATTTGAAAGATAAAACCTGGGATGGCTTCCTTTTAGGACAAGAAATCCGCCGCATGGATCCCCATGCTACTCTGGTGTATATTACCAGCTATGGCAATCTGGCTTACCGTACATTCCAGTATCATCTGGAAGCCTTTGACTACATCATAAAAGACCCGAAGCGGCTGGAACAATCGGTGTCTTTATGCCTTGAAGCTGTTCAGACGCGGTTGACAGCAGAGCGTCGGAATCCAAAAGAAGTGTTTACTTTACGGACGGGGGATATGATACAGAATATTCCATTGAACGATATTTTCTTTTTTGAAACTGCTCCCACCCCCCACCACATTCTGCTCTATACCGTTGGCGGGTGGATAGATTTCCTGGGTAACCTCAATGAACTAGAAGCACAGCTTGGGGAACGGTTCTTGCGTATTCACCGCGCCTACCTGGTGGCGGCAGATAAAATTGAAAAAGTGGATATGAAACATGGAAAGCTATGGATTGGTGCGAGGGAATGTCTTATTTCTCGCGCTGGCAAAACGCTGCTGCGAAAGAAAATGGGAGGGGGCCTGTAAGGCTCCCTCCTATGCTGTTTAGGAAGGATTTCAAGCATTTTAGGAAATTACGGCTATCTGCCCGCACTGGTGTGGTATGGTGATTTCTGCAAACAGTATAGGGTGGGAAAGGAGTGTGCGTGTATGGCGAAAGAACGCTTCGTAGAAGTCTACTCCCAAGGCATCACCAATGTGGAAAAGATTATCGCAGATACGGAAACCGGCGTGAATTACCTGTTGGCATCTTCCACCTTGACGGCGGGCTGTGGGATGAGCATTTTGGTCAATCAAAATGGCAAACCCATCGTTACCTCTATCGGCTAACAGAACCTGTTTACAGAACCAATCTTCATATATATCACCCTGCCTGCTTGCCTGATATTGTTATTTGGAGGTATTCGCTATGGCAACAAGAAAAAAGATGCAGCAGTCTTCTGAAGAAGCCGGACACAAGCCATTTCAAGCCCTGCAGCTGGAGCTTCAGAAGGCGGGATATCAGGAACAGAACATCACCTTTTCCTCTGCAAGAGCCATTACATTGGGGTTACTATGCGCCCTTCCTTTTGTTGCCCTTTGGGGTGTAATTTATCGCCTGTTTCTGATTGATAGGGCGCAATTATCCGATGCCGGAGGAAGCGCGTTCTATATCATGGTTCTTATCATTACAGCAGTTTCCGTATTCGTCCATGAACTGCTCCACGGTTTTGGATGGGCAATATTTGGCAAAAAGGGGTGGACGGCGATACATTTCAACATCAGCGCCTTGATGCCCACCTGCACCTGTCAGGCAGCATTGACGAAGCGCCAATATCTCGCTGGTGTTCTGGCCCCGTTCTTAGTGCTGGGCCTGGGAAGCGCAGCCTTCTTATTGATATATCCGGGAACAGTCTCTGTAGTTACCATGATGGTGAATTTTGTGGCAGCAGGTGCCGATTTGATGATTGCGATTTCTGTTTGCAGACAACCGAAGGATGTGCTGATAGCAGACCACCCTAGTCAGGCAGGGTATATGGCATACAGTAAAATTGATGTTTCTTGTAAAAAGTAGCCTGCCGTACGACGGCAAAAGAGAAAGCCGCCGTTTTTATATCCACGGCGGCAGCAGGAGGCTGATTTTCCGGCGAATCTATGGGAATAGCGAAGTCTGCAGAATTGCAAAACTCCGCGTCATTTAGAACCGGTATTCATGACCGGGGGATGCCGGAGGGAGAGGTAACGTAAAGAAGTTACCTCTCCCTCATTTTATGGCCAGCCGGATGTGATTGAATTGTGGGGATTTCAACACTTTCGTTTTGACTGCCGACACATCTAAAACAATCGGCGCTAATCTGGACGAACTATTTGAGCAGGCAAAAAAGCGGCAAAAGCAAAATCCGGGCACACAATATCTTGGAACGGTGTTGCAACATTTAGTGGCGGCAAAACTCTGCCTTATTATGCCGGAGGAGTCTGTTGAAATCCATGGCGCTTCGGTAGCGGACGGCCCAACAGATCGCAACGGTGATTTTGTCATCAATAGTACAATCATTCACTGTACGACTATGACGAAGGGCCTGCTGTCCAAGGAACGCTTTGCCACGCTGACGGTATCGCTGGAAACCGAACAGAAGCAGTTGAAAGCGGCCATCCCGGAGATGGAGGCCACTCTGGACGCTACCACGGATAAGGCCGCTGATTTGCAGCGGTTTATTGAGCGAGCCAGACAAGTGACACGGTTGACAGAATTGACGCCTGAGATTGTCCATGAGTTCATTGACAAAATTGTAGTGTCCAAGCCTGACAAGCTGAACGGCAAGCGGCATCAGAGGGTGGACATTCACTACAACACCATTGGCTTATGGGTAGCGCCGGAGCCGGAAATGCTGGAACGGGAATATCTGGCCTATTATAATTCCATGCAGAAGCGCAAGGAAAAGACAGCGTAGCCGAAGCTACGCCGTCCTAATCGAATGATTTTCACTTACGGGAATCCCATCGGGGCAACTTCCTTACGGGAGTTGCCCCGATGGGCGAGGATTTTTCTCGTCAGACAAGGAGATTTCCCTTGCCATCCGTCAGTATGGCAAGGGAAATCGACACAGTATGGCGGGAAAACGACCGGCCAGACGGCGTTCAACGGTTGTAAATACAGGTTCTTAGTTCTGGGCCAGCTCCCGGCGATGCACGAGCCGGTCATACCCGGCATAGTACAACGGTTCAATAAAGTCGTTCCAGATCTGCTCCACATGCTCACCCCGCTTCTAAAAAGAGGAGACCCTGCCGGAGGTCTCCTCGAAAAGACGGGCGGTCTTCGCCCCTGTATTTTTACATCCCCAGCACAATGCCCACCACGGCGGAGGCCAGGATAAAGATGATGGGGTGGAGCTTCTTGGTCTGCTTGACCTTGTTGGTCAGCACCCAAAGAACGATGGCAAGGAGCCATCCCTTCCAGTTGAATACCGCCAGGGAAAAGCCGTTTTCCAGAGCCCCGGCAAAAAACAGATTGGAGACGATGACGGACAGCCCCGCCGCCGCGATCAGTCCCGTGGACGCCGGGCGCAGGCCATAGAACGCGCTGTCCACGAACCGGTTGTCCCGGAAGTTCTTGAGAAAGGAGGCGATGATAAGGATAATGATAATGGACGGCGCAATGAGTCCCAGAGTGGCGATCACCGAGCCCAGAATGGCGAAGGGAAGCCCGCCCACGTTTCCGCCGGTGATATACCCCACATAGGTCGCCATGTTGACCCCGATAGGACCGGGGGTGGATTCACCTACGGCGATCATGTTGTCCACATCAAGGCGGGTAAACCAGCCGGTGTTATCGGCCATGCTGTAGAGAAAAGGTATCGTCGCCATGCCGCCGCCCACGGCAAACAGGCCGGTCTTGAAAAATTCGTAAAACAGCCTCAGATAGATCATCATTTTCTCACCCCCACATTCTTCAGCACGATGCCCAGCACAGCCGCCGCCAGGACGAAAACCACAGGGCTGAGGAAGGTCAGGAAGTAGCTGCCCAGGGTCACTGCAATAAAGATGGCCATGGTTGGCGCGTCGATGACCGCTTTTTTGAAGAGCTTTACCACCGCATTCAGGATCAAGACGCACACACACACCCGGATACCCCCGAAAGCGTGATTTACCCAGGCCAAGTGG
>JAAZZJ010000007.1:0-286 GCA_014237695.1 Oscillospiraceae bacterium
CTCGTTGGTGTAGGCGGGAACAGGAATGCCGCTAAGCAGCTCCGTGGCGGCTTCGCGGCCGGTCCAGACGACGGCTCGGGGCAACTCCTTAACGGCGTATTCTTCCCGGAAAAACCGGAGGCAGGCATCCAGCCGGGGCTGCACCCTTGCGGCAAAAGCCTGATAGTCCCGCAGCTCCGCCTCGGTTTCCACAGCGTACAGGTACCTCACGGATTACTCCTGCCGCCGCTGCTGGCGCTGCTGCTGGAAAATGAAGCTGCGCAGGGCGGCCTCATGCTTGGAGAGC
>JAAZZJ010000007.1:296-11847 GCA_014237695.1 Oscillospiraceae bacterium
TGTTGATGAACTTGCAGCCGTAGCCATAGAGAAGCTGATTTTTATTCAGGGAGGCGTTCTCGGACCGGAGGACCTGAGCGCTGAGCGTCAGATTCTCCCCGCCGATCTGGAAGTCGAACCAGACACGCCGGCCCTTCTCCAGCAGCAGGGGCGCGCGGAGATAGACGCCGCCGGCGCTGATGTTGACAATGGTGGCGGGGACGCCGGCCTCCGGAACCCGGGAAGCGTCTCCGGGCTGATAGACGGCGTGAAGCATGATGGTGGCTCCCAGCGGGATTTTCACATCCTGGCGGCGCTGTTCCTGGTTCAGCTGCTCCAGGACCTCGCACCGCAGGGAGCAAAGCTCGCCGCCCGGCAGAGGCAGGGAGGCGGACAGGCGGCAACGGCAGGTGACCCGGCCCAGTACAGGATCATAAAATACTACCCGGTAAAGGGAGTTGGGCTTATAGGAAGCGGCCCGGGGGATAACCAAAAGGACCTCGCCGGAATGCCCAACGCTGACCCGGGCCTGGCAGATCAGAGCGCCCGTTTTCTCAATGATATCCCCTTTTTTGCACTTTTCAAACATAGGCAGATAAAATCCCCCGTTATTCTGCGCAGGCGATGAGGGCCCGCACGGTATTCGTTCTCTCTATTATATCGGAAACGGCGGCGGCTTGCAATGGAATTTTGAAAAATCTTTCTCTTTTTTCGACAGACCTGGGAGGGCGGAGGGCGGCGACTCCCAGGATTTTGCAAAAATTTTCTCTGCCTGCGTTATTTTTTCGGTTTCCGTACCGATAAAAATAGTACAAAGACGTCTATGCCGGATGATGTGGCCCGTGGGCCGGCCCGGTCTGGCCGGCACGAAATTGGGAGGTCAACCATGATGCAGATCAAAGGGACAGAGGGCTATGCGCCCATTCAGACAGGTACTGCCCGCCGTCTCTCCGGAGCATCCCGGACGGCGGCGCAGGACGGATATTATGACCACTTTACCGTCTCCGCGCCTGCTGCGCAGGACCGCAGCAGCTTTCGGGAGATGGTGGCCAGCCTGTCTTATCAGGTGCGCACATACAACACCACCGGAAAGATTCAGGAGCTGCGCCGTCAGGTGAGCGCCGGGGAGTACCAGGTAGAGCCCCGGGAGACCGCCGCCAGAATGCTCCTTCTCATGGAGGAGGGCGAATGATGGATATGGCAGTGTGGCAGGAATACCTGAAGCTGCTGGACAATCTGGGCAACACCCTGGAGAAGCTGACGGAGATCGAGCGCAGCAAGACCGCAGCCGTCAGCGGCGGGAACCTGCACGGCGTTGAGGAGTGCATGAAGCAGGAGCAGGTCATCAGCCTCTCTCTGCGGGGCATGGACCAGAAGCGGGAAAAGATGCTGGCCCAGCTGGGCCTCACCGGCGTCCCTCTGCGGGAGCTGGAGGCGCGGGGGCCCAGAGAGACCCACATGGAAACCAGACGGACGGTGGAGGCGCTGCGCCGGAAGTATGATGTATTCCGGTCCGCTTCCGAGGTGGCCCGGAATACGCTGGAGTGCAATCTGCACGCCATCGAGCAGGTCCAGAAGGCCAAGGACGCGCCCCCTCTGGAGGATCAGCCCCGGCAGGCGGACTTCCGGGCCTGAGAGCAGCGGCAACTTACGGATTTGAGATAAAGGAGAACCTGAAACATGGCTGTTATCGGTACATTTGGTCAATTTACTACCGCACGCCTGGCGATTTATGCGTCCCAGGCGTCGCTGAGCGTTACCGGCAATAATATCGCAAACATCAATACCACCGGCTACACCCGGCAGCGGATGGACCTGGTGAGCCTCTACTCCACCGGGCAGGGCAAGTATGCCAACATCTTCAACACCAACGTGGGCTACGGCGTCCTCACCCGGGGCGCCACCCAGCTGCGGGACCCCTATCTGGACATCCGCTACCGCAACGAAAACGCCAAGCTGGGGGCCAGCGAGGAGACCCTGGACTGCCTGTACCAGATCAGCAGCATCCTGGACGAGGTGGGCAAGGGCACCGGCGATCTGGAGGGCTACGGCGTGATCGAGGCCCAGCTGGGCCTGCTCAAGAAGGCCCTGGAAAATCAGAACACGCACGCGGGTTCTGAGGAGTATGACAACCTGGTCCGCTCTGCGGCCAATGTGCTGTGTACCTACTTCAACAAGGCCGCCGATGATCTGGCGGATATCAAGGAACACAAGGTCAACGAGCTGAATGAGTCCATCTCCGACATCAACAAGCTGCTGACCAATATCCGGGACCTGAACGTGCAGATCCGCACCCAGGGCATCTACGGCGAGAAGGCCCTGGAGCTGCGGGACGCCCGGAACGTGGCGCTGGATCAGCTCTCCAAGTATATGCACATCAATGTGGAATACTCCATGGAGCGCATCGACCAGTTCACCGAGGTGGAGAAGCTGACGGTCACCATCGCCAACAGCAAGGGGCCCGACGGCGAGCCCATCAAGCTGGTGGACGGCATCTACGGCGGTCAGATCACCATGCCCGGGACGATGCCGGAGGAGAATCCCAATGCGGACAACAAGGCAATCCTGGATGCTATGGAGCAGGCGCGGAAAGATGCGGAAGCAGACGGCAAGACGAAAGAGGAAATTGAACAGGCTGTAGAGGCGGCAAGAACGGCGCAAGAGCTTATATTCGGCAAGTATCTGATGCCTGACGGTGTAACGGCTACCGATGACATCACCAAAGCCTCTGCCTATTCCAACTATGACGCTGAGGACCCCACGGCTGAGGACATAAACCGGTATCTCTTACAGGTAGAGCAGCTGGTGGACCAGCGGGGCCGGGTGATGAAGGATAAAAACGAACCCAGCGGGAAGAGTGAGATCGTTACCTTGGGAGATACTACCCTGTGCGGCAAGAGCGACGATCCCCTGCGCGGCGACAGCACCCCCGCAGGTACGCTTCAGGCAATCCGCGAGATGCTGACCCGGAAGGGCGAGTATTCCAGCTCGGAGGATCAGGCGCTGGACCCCAGCTGTACCACCAAACGCGGACTTCCCTACTATCAGGCGGCTCTGGACAATTTGGCGCAGAAGTTTGCGGCGGTTTTCAACAAGGAGAACCAGCTGCCCGCCAGTACGGTGTATAAGAATGATGGGGCAAATTTCTTTGATGCAGATGGCAATAAGCTCCAGTATACCGATGCTAATGGACAGCTCCAGGACATTACATTGGATATGGTGACCAGAGTCGTTACGGACAAGGACGGAAATGAGGTGTTGGGTGATGACGGTCAGCCTCTGCGTGAGCCTCTGAGTGAACCTCTGAATAAGCCGGAAGAGATTGCACTAGCTGCCGAGTGCCTGAACATCCTCCGCCAGAAGGGCGCGAAGGTGGACGGCTACGGCTATTATCAGGGCGGCGTCCTGTTCAGCAACCGGGGCGACAATGACGATCCCACCGGCATCACCGCAGCCAATATCTCCGTCTCCGACTCCTGGGACAATCACTCTGTCCGTATCCTTAATACCAAAGAAAAGAGCAAGGTGAGCGCCGAGACCGGCGAAATGAGCCACACCACTGCCCGGGACAACATCTCTCATTTTATTTCACTCTTCGATCAGAAGATGGACTATCTGGCCAGCGAGTCCCGTGAAAACGCAACGCTCAGCGATCTCGCTGTTCATAAGGGATCTTTCCGGGAGGTCTTCACGGCGATCTCAGGCACTCTGGGCAACGACAAGCAGGCCATTGCGGGCAAGGTGGAGAACTATACGGTCTCTGCGCTGAGCCTGGAGAACAACCGGCAGAGCGTTTCCGGCGTGGACCTGAACGAGGAGGCCACCAGCATGATGCAGTTCAGCAAGTCCTACTCCGCGGCCTGCCGCCTGCTGACCACCATCGACTCCATGCTGGATACTCTGATTAACGGCACTGCCCGCTGATAGACGGAAGAAGGAGGACATTTTACTATGGGTATGCGTATTACCACCGGTATGGCGATGAACACCTACCGCTATAACCTGCAGCTTTCTACCAGCAACTTAAACAATGCTCAGAACACGGTACTCACCCACCGGAAGTTCAACAGCTTTTCCGACGACCCCTCTTCCGCCATTCAGGCGTGGCGGGTGCGCCGGGCCATGACGGATGTGGGCTCCTATCAGAAGAACAACTCGGACACCTACACCCGCGTCAACATCGCCTGGGTGACCATGGGCAAGGTGAAAAATGAAATCGCCGATCCGGATGGACGGGGTTCCGCTATTTACGGAATCAACGGTCCTACCGCTTCCGCCCGCCCGGAGCTGGGCAAGGTACTCAGCAACACCGCCGAGTCGGTCATCCACGCCATGAACAGCGCCAAGTCCGGGGAGAACTTCGTCTTCTCCGGCGACGACGAGCTGAACGCGCCCTTCAGCTGGAGCAAGGACGGCACGATCCTGTACTACCGGGGAGTGGACGTGAACGCGGGCAGTGTAAAGAGCCCGGCCGAGGTGCCGAATTGGGGGGAGATCAGCGAGAAGACCGGCTGTCCGGAGTTCATGCCTGAGAATGGCAAGAACGCGATTGAAGACGCCTGGATTGCATACTACAGAGATGCGGCGAAGAATCCCCCGCCTGCAAAAGCGGCTCCGAAGCCTTCGGGTATGGCAGACCCGTTTGCGGCAGATACAAATAAGGACGATTTTGGCGTGCCTATCCGTGCGGCTGAAGTGCTGAAAGGGAGTAATATGGACGGTTCTCCGCTTAATCCGCCTGCGAGAGAAGAGGAACAACTCTGGGCAGTCTATTATAAGGATCAGGGCGATCTCAAGAAGCTGGAGGACATGTCCAAGGAGCAGGCCGCCATCGACCTGGGCATGGGCCTGATGGAGGACGCCGACGGCAAGCTGGTTCCCGGCACTTACTTCGACCGCTCGCTCCCCGGCATCAACATGCTGGGCTTCGGTGTGGACAAGGACGGAGACCCCCAGAATATCTGCATAATGATGAAGCAGCTGGGTGAAATTTTCAGCCGCTGCAATGAGACTACCGGCGACTACGCCAACAAACAGGACGAAGCGGACGCGGAGCGCCTGCTGACCAAGCTGAAGGGCGGCGTGGACTACGTTACCAATCAGTATACGGACGTGGATACCAAGGGCTCTTTCCTCCAGCAGAACGAGAGCCGTCTGAAAATGCAGGGGGATTACCTCAACGAGCAGCGGGCGGAGCTGGAGGACGTGGACCTGGCGCTGGCCATTCAGAACTTTTCCTGGAGCTACTACTGCTACAGCTCGGCGCTGAAGGTAGGCACCCAGCTGCTCAGCCAGTCGCTGATTGACTATATGACCTGATTTCAATTCATGGTGTGTTACGGCAAGGATGCCGCTAAAATAGAGCAGAAGGGAGCGCGCACCGCACAATGAAACCGTTGATTGAGATTACGACCGTCCCCATTCAGATCGAGATGAAAACCACCAACGCCAAGCTGGAGTATGCCCGGGGCACGGCGGAGATGGAAATTTCCAGGGACAAGAAAGGGCTTCAGATCAAGAGCCGCCCCATCCGGCTGAATATTGACACCTTTGAAGCCCGTAACTCCATTACCCCCACCGTGGCCCGCAGTCAGGAGCAGAATGCCCAGAAGGGCATCCAGGCGGCCTACAAGGCGACCGCCACCATTGCCCAGGAAGGCTATCTCATGATGAAGACCAAGCTGGGGGAGGAGGTCATCACCCAGCTGTCCCGGCAGTCTCTGCTGGAGGGCGTGCAGGACGTGGGAATGCAGTTCCTCCCCAAGGTGGGCCCGGAAATCACCTGGGACCCCGCCGAGATGAACATCCGCTATGAGATGGATAAGCTGAACTTCGACTGGAAGATCGGAGGCGGCAGCTTTGAGTTCACCCCCGGCGACATCGAGCTGACGGTGACCCAGCGGCCGGAGGTCATCATCAAGTATATCGGCGGTCCCATCTATGTACCGCCCTCCGCCGACCCCAACTATGAGCCGGTGGATGTGAGAGCGTAAACGGGAGGATCATACGTGTTGCTGCAAACCAAGTATTTCGGTGAGGTGGAGTGCGCCGGGGAACACCTGCTCCGCTTTGAGAAGGGCCTCTTCGGCTTCGAGGAGGAGAAGGAATTCTGCCTTATGCCCTTCCAGGGGAGCGAGGGGAGCCTGCTGTGCTTCCAGAGTGTCCGGACGCCCCAGCTGGCCTTCGTGGCCATGAACCCCTTTTCCCTGAAGCCGGACTACGCCCCCGTCCTTACGGGGGAGGAGCTGCGCTCGCTGGGAGTGGAGCGCAGTGAGGAGCTGTGCTTCTACGCCCTGTGTGTGGTGCGCAGCCCGGTGGCAGACAGCACGGTGAATCTCCGCTGTCCCGTGGCCGTCAACGACCGGACCGGCCAGGCCATGCAGGTCATTCTGGAGTCGGGAGAGTACCACATGCGCCACCTCCTTTCGGAGTTTGGCGCCGGGGAGGGAGGCGGCCTATGCTGATCCTCCAGCGGAAGGCGGGGGAGTCCCTTCTCATCGGGGATGAGATCGAGGTATCGGTCCTCTCCGTGGACTCGGGCCGGGTCCGGCTGGCCATCGAGGCTCCCAAGAGCGTATCCATTCTCCGCAGCGAGCTGAAAACCGCGGCGGAGGTTAACCGGGAGGCTGCCGGTGAGGAGCTGCCGCCCCTGGCCCTGCTGGATGTCCTGCGGGATACGGGCGGCAGGAGCTGAGCGCCTCCGGGTCCTTCCATCATATTGTCATAGAACGTCCACGGGCTTCATAAGATAGCCCGTGGACGTTTGCTGTCCATAGAGACGGGCGCTCTTTCCGGAAGGATATCCTTCCCATATTTTTACTTTTTTGTAGAAATTGGCAGATTTATTGGAAATATATCAAAATGCAGCGGCAGAAGGTGACAGGTTATGGATAGATTCGACAATTTTTGATTTTTATCTTGCTTCTGGGAAGAAAATATAGTATACTTAGCGTGTCGCATATTCCCTAGGGATATGATGTAATCAGCGCAATCCGCGCGCGCAGTCCGGCGGGGAAAAATCCGGTTTTCGAACCGGATAAATTTGCGGTTCAGGGCGGAAACGCCCAGTTTATTGAGGAACGGAGGAGGCCGGTCATGTCGGACTTTTTCACATCCAACTCCATGATTATGCTGGAGCGCTCGGCGCATTTCCAGTGGACAAAACAGCGGGCGATTCTGGACAATATCTCCAACGCGGAGACGCCCAATTATAAGGCCAAATATGTGACGTTCGAGGAGGCGCTGCGCAGCAGCATCCGGCAGGCGGCCGGAAGCGGGATGCCCGCGGCAAGTATGCGGGCCGCCATTTCCGCGTCCGCGCCCATGGTTCACACGGCGGTGGACGAATCCGCCCGTATGGATGAAAACGGCGTAAATGTTTCCGAACAGTCCATTGAGCTTGTGCGCAACGCCTATCAGGTGCAGCACGTCTACCGGGCCATCAGCAGCGATATGAGCCGGCTGCTCGTGGCGATTCGCGGACAGTAAGCGGCTTAAACGGCTAAGGGGCGCGCCGGGGAAAGCTTCCGGGGCGGCAGACAGGGAATAAAGGAGAGCGGATATGTCTTTTCTCAGTACGATAAACATCATCGGTTCCGGTATTACCGCCCAGCATCTGCGGCTGGACGTAATCAGCGAGAACGTCACCAATATCAACACCACCCGGACGGAGGAGGGAGGCCCCTACCGCCGGAAGATGGTGGTATTTCAGGCACAGAACGCTACCCGGGACGCTTTCCGCGTTGCCATGGACCGGGCCAGAAACGGCATGGTCAGCAATGCGGGCTTTGAGACCAGCGGCGGCGTGCGGGTGGTGGAAATCGCCGAGGACCCCTCGGATTTCAAGCTGAAATATGATCCCACGGACCCGGATGCCAACGAGGAGGGCTACGTAGAGCTGCCCAACGTGGATCTGGTCAAGGAGATTACGGACGCCATGGCGGCCAGCCAGGCGTATTCCGCGGATGTGACCGCGTTCAATGTGCTTAAGAGCGTCATCAGCTCGGGCCTGGAAATCGGCAGATAGAGATAGAAAGAAGTTGGGTCAGGTAGATCAGAAGGCGTGATGGTCTGGCCCGCTTCTCCATGTTTGAAGATACCGCCCCGGAGGCGGCGGAAGGCATTCCAAAATTCGAAACGCAGCGCGGCATCGGGCTGCATATCTGGAGGAATTGGGTATGAGTATGAATTTTCAGCGGATTTCCCCGTTGTGGGAAACCTTCCCTGGGCGGGAGGCCCAGCCGGCCGCTGCGGCCAAGGCGGCGGAGGGCTCTGTTTTTGCCGATGTGTTTCAGTCTCTGGTAAATAACGTACGGGAGACCGAGGACGAGGTGGCCAAGAAGGAATACCTGCTCTCTACCGGACAGCTGGATAATCCCGCAACGCTGAACATGGCGCTGTACAAGGCCGAGGTGGCCACGCAGCTGTTCGTACAGGTGCGGGAGAAGGCGCTGAACGCCTACAGCGAGTTGAACCGCATCAGCCTGTAAGAGCGGTGCGTAATCGATAGAAAGGGCCGGGGGAATTGCCTGTGGATACCTCAAAGCTGAAAGGTCTTTGGGAAAAGGTCAAGGACTTTTTCAAAAATATGAGCAAGAAATTGCGCATCATACTGGCCGCCGCCCTGGCCGTGATCCTGATTGCCGTGGCCGTACTCTCGATGACGATGAGCAATAAGCCCTATACCCAGCTGTATCAGGACTTGACGCCCGCGGAAGTCAGCGAGATCATGACCTACTTCCAGAACAACGGCATAACGGATTATCAGGTCAACGGCACCGCCATCATGGTGCGCAACGATCAATACGCGTCCCTGCTGATCCAGCTGGCCCAGGCGGGCTACCCCAAGAACGCCAGCCTGTACGGCTCCTACTATGAGCGTGTGGGCGCCCTGACCACCTCCTCTCAGGAGGCGCGGACCTGGCTGATCTCCACCCAGCAGCGGCTGGAGTCCAGCATCCGCGCGATACCCAACGTGCTGGACGCCCAGGTGTACCTCACCCCGGGGGAAGAGCGTACTTACGTACTGGAGGATATCTCCACGGAGACGACTGCGGCGGTACGTGTGGAGATGCGCAGCGGCACAATGCTTACCGACGAGGAGGCAAACGGCATCCGTCATATGGTGAGCCACGCCTGGTCCGGTATGAGCATAGACAGCGTGTCCATCACGGACAACGTGGGCAACACCTACACCGCAGGGGAGGATTCCCCCAGCGATGCCGCCGAACTCCAGTACCGTATGCAGGAGCGCACCAACAACCAGCTGCGCACCCAGATCAAGCAGCTGCTGGACCCCCTCTACGGAGCGGACAACGTCAGCGTGGCGGTCAACTCCACTGTGGAGGTGGCCAAGCACTACCTCGAGGATACGACCTACCGCCAGCCGGCAGGATCCTATGAAAACGGCGGACTGATCGGCCACGAAATAGGTCAGTTTGCCCGCACCAGTGATGGGATAGAGATGGTGGGCGGTGTGCCCGGCACCTCGACCAACGCCGACATCCCCAACTATATTGTGGACGCCGCCCAGGATGTGCAGGACGGTGACGGCGTGTCCACATGGTATGAGCGGGACAACAAAATCGACACCACCGTAGAACAGATCGAGTACTATACGCCCCGGATCACCGATATCGGCGTGGCCGTCACCATCACCGCCGGCGAAGAGGTGGCGGGCGAGGTGGACGAGGCGCGATTGAGCAGCCACATCGCCACTGTTGCCAACATCGGCGGCGAAAACCCGGAGAGCCGGGTCAGCGTGCTGGTGGTGCCCCGTCAGGCGGAGCCCGTGGCGGATACGGCGCCTGCCGGATTCTTTACGCCGGAGAACATGCCCTATCTGATTATCGCCGCCGTGGCGCTGCTGCTGCTGGTGATTGTCCTGGTGGTGGTCCTCAGCATCCGCCGGAAGAAGAAGCAGAAGGAAGAGGAGGACCAGCGGATCATCGAGGAGCAGCTCAGCGAGATGGGCGCTTCCGGAATGCTCAGCGAGCTGGGTATCGTCCAGCCCGGCGAGGAGGGGGCACAGCCTCCGCCCACTACCGGCGCGGATATTATGGATATCAATACCGAGAAGAGCATGGAGCTGCGTAAGACAGTCCGCCAGTTCGTACAGAACAATCCTGAGGTTGCGGCCCTCATGCTCAAGACTTGGCTGAAGGGAGGGGAGGACGACAATGGCTGATGTCATGAGACCTGAGCTGACCGGCGCCCAGAAGGCTGCCGCCGTCGTTGTCTCCCTGGGAGCGGATAAGGCCTCCCTTATCTACCAGTACATAGACGCCTCCGACCTGGAGACCCTGACCCTGGAGGTGGCGCGGCTTGGAATGCTGGACGCCCAGCAGACCGAGGACGTACTCAGCGAGTTCTATCAGAACTGCATGACCCAGAAGGCGGTCACCGAGGGCGGTCTGGAGTATGCCCGCACCGTGCTGGAGAAGGCCTTCGGCGCGGCTACGGCCACCAGCCTGCTGGAGAAGGTGACCAAGAGCCTGAAAAACCGGGAGTTCGCGTTCCTGGACAAGGCGGACGTCAAGAGCCTGTACTCCGCCCTCCAGAACGAACGTCCGCAGACGGTGGCCCTGGTACTCAGCTATGTGGACCCCGGCAAGGCCGCGGGCGTCATCGAGCAGCTGCCGCCTGAGCGGCAGGTCCGGGTGGTGGAGTCCATCGCCACCATGGAGAGCGCCTCTCCCGCCGCCGTGAAGATCATCGAGGCGGAGATGGAAAAGAAGTTCTCCAGCATGCTCACCACTTCCAATGTCAAGGTGGGTGGTATCGACTACGTGGCCGGCATCATGAACAACCTGGACCGTTCCAGCGAGAAGGCCATCTTCGACCGCCTGGGTGTGAACAATGCCGAGCTGGCGGACGAGATCCGCAAGCGGATGTTCGTCTTCGAGGACATCGTCACCATGGACGACCGGTCCGTCCAGCGCTTCGTCCGGGACTGCGATCCCAGAGATCTGGTGCTGGCCCTCAAGTCGGCCAACGGCGATGTGTCCAACAAGCTGTTCATGAACATGTCCGCCCGTATGGCGGAGAGCATCCGGGACGACCTGGAAATCACCACCAACGTCCGGATGAAGGACGTGGAGGACGCGCAGCAGCGGATTGTCGGCATCATCCGCGACCTGGAGGAGAAGAACGAAATCGTGATCCTGAAGGGCGGAAAGGACGATATCATTGCGTAACATACTCAAGGGGCTCCTCGACCCTGAGACATACCGTTTCCCCAGCGCCGAGGAGCTTGGGCTTGAGGAGGAGTCTCCGCCGGAGACTCCCGGCGAAGAGGAGGCGTACGAGGACACGGCCCCCTCCCCTGAGGGAGAGGAGCCGGTTTTAGAGGAGGAGGAAGCGCCCCCCGGAGAGGAGGGGCCCGCCGCCTCCCCGGAGCCCAGCGGACCTGTACAGTACGCCCAGCTCCAGGCGGAGCTGATTTTGAAGCGGGCCCGGGAGGAAGCGGAGGAGCTGCTGGCCAATGCCCGTGCCGCCGCCAAGGCGGAGCAGGAGGAAATCCGCATGGGCGCCCGGGACGAGGGCTATCGCGAGGGCTATGCCCAGGGCATCG
>JAAZZJ010000007.1:11857-23044 GCA_014237695.1 Oscillospiraceae bacterium
AGGGCATCGGCAAGGCTATGGAGGATGCCCAGCGGGACAAGGAAGCCGTGGCCGCGCGCATGGAAAAAGAGGTGCAGGCTTTCCTGGAGAAAGCGGATATGGCCCGGGAGGAGGTTCTGCTCCAGGCTCGGGACGAGCTGCTGGATCTGTGTATCGCGGTGGCGGAAAAGGTGGTCCGGGTGAGCTTGAAGAGCAGCAGCGAGGTCATCGTCCGGATGATCCAGACGGCGACAGAGCGGCTTAAGCGGCAGGAGTGGGTCCATATCTACATCTCCGGCTGCGATACCAAGGGCGTCGCCCAGATATCCCCCGCGCTGACCACCGCCCTGGGGGCCCTGAGCCAGCATGTGAAGATCATCCCCATGGGGGACGACGAGGGCGGCACCTGCATCGTGGAGACGCCGGAGGAGATTATCGATGCCAGCGTATCCACGCAGATGACCAATATCCGGGACCTGCTCCGGGACCAGATGGGAGCGTTCTGACGGACTTTCCCCACGGTAACGGCAGCGTAAAATCATCTAAGGGCAGTAAGGGAAAGGATGGCTATGTTCCGCGAGCTGATTCCACAGATCCGGTCCGCAGAGACCATGAGCCGGACGGGTAAAATCGAAAACATCGTGGGCATGTCCATTGAGGCCTCCGGCGGCCGGGCCGCCATTGGGGACATCTGCCGTATTTACTCCAACGAGTCCGGAGGCCAGATTCCCGCCGAGGTGGTGGGGTTCAAAAACGACCATATTCTACTCATGCCTTATGCTAATATGAGTGGGATATCCGCGGGCAACTTTGTCCGCAATACCGGCAAGCGGCTGACGCTGCCGGTAGGACCCTTTCTGCGGGGCAGAGTCATCAACGCCCTGGGACAGCCCATCGACGGGCTGGAGCCCTTCGGGCGGGGGGATACCTTCTCCATTGACTCCGCCTACATAAATCCCATGACCCGTCCCCCCATCCGGGAGCGGATGGAGTTCGGGGTAAAAGCCATTGACAGTCTGCTGACCATCGGCAAGGGCCAGCGTATCGGCATCTTTGCCGGTTCCGGCGTGGGTAAGTCCACCCTGCTGGGCATGATCGCCAAGAACGTAAAGGCGGATATCAACGTCATTGCCCTGGTGGGCGAGCGCGGCCGCGAGGTTCTGGAGTTCATGCAGAAGGACCTGGGGGAAGAGGGAATGCGCCGCTCCATTCTGGTGGTGGCAACCTCCGACCAGCCGGCCATGCTGCGCATGAAGTGCCCCAGCGTGGCCACCAGCATTGCCGAGTATTTCCGGGATCAGGGGTACGACGTGCTTTTGATGATGGACTCCCTGACCCGTTTCGCCATGGCCCAGCGGGAGATTGGGCTGGCCATCGGCGAGCCGCCGGTAGCGAGAGGGTATACGCCCTCCATGTACGCCGAGATGCCCAAGCTGCTGGAGCGCAGCGGAAACTTTGAGAAGGGGTCCATCACCGGGGTTTACACGGTCCTGGTGGAGGGCGACGACACCAACGAGCCCATCGCGGACACGGTTCGCGGTATTCTGGACGGTCATATCGTGCTGTCCCGGCAGCTGGCCAACGCCAATCACTTCCCGGCCATCGACGTGGGGGCCAGCATCTCCCGTCTGATGGTGGAGATTGTCTCCCCGGAACACCGGCAGCTGGCCAGCAAGCTGCGGGACATCATGGGCGTGTATGAGAAGAACGCCGACCTGGTGTCTATCGGAGCCTATAAGGCGGGAACCAATTCCAAGCTGGACTATGCCCTGGGCAAGATCGACGGCATCAACCAGTTCCTGATGCAGGGCATCAACGAGAGCTTTTCCTATGAGGAAAGCCTGGAGCAGCTGCGGCGCATCCTGCGCTGACAGGTGTCCGCCGGGAGGGCAGGCGAATATCATAGGTGTGCGGCCCGGTCCGTGTCCCGCCGGAGGCGGGGGAGTACCTATGGATACGATACGGGAGAGAGCGTATGAAAAAGTTCCGATTTTCTCTGGAAACAGTTTTGGAATACAAGCAGCAGATTCTGGATTCTCTCCAGGCCGAACACGGCGCCATCCTTGCCCGGATCCGGAAGCAGGAGGAACACATCGAGGCTCTGGAGGCAGAGTACCGCCATCTCAGTCAGGAATTTAACCGCCGGAAGGCGGAGGGCATCAGCATTCTGGACGCCCTCAAGTACGAGCAGTACCTGCGCGCCATGGAGCGGCAGATCGAGGAGGCCCATCAGCTCCTCCAGGACCTGCAGAAGCAGGAGGAGGCCAAGCGCAGGGAAGTGGTGGAGGCGAAGAAGGATACCTCCTCCATTGAGAAGCTCCGGGAGAAGAAGCTGGAGGTTTACAACAAGGCCGTCCAGAAAAGCGAGGAGAATCTCATCGACGAATTTGTCACCACCAAGCGGATCATGGAGGCACAGAGCGCATAGCGGTGTGAGCTGCGTCCTGCGGGACGTTCTCAGATAGATACATATCATTAAAGGAGGTGAGGCCGGACTCATGCGCATATCCCATTCCAACAGGAAGGGAGGTGAGCGGGCAAGACGGCGCGGCGCCGTTGCAAACGACTTACCCACGCGGATGCGCGGAGCAATGACGAAGGAGAAAAAGGAAACATGGACATTGGCAGACTTTACGGCCGGTACCTGCCCCTTACTCCCGGACAGACACCGGCGGCACGTTCCGATTCAGGCAGAAAATTCTTTGGCGGAGAAAATCTGACCATCAACCGCACCAACGCCTATGCCTCCAGCGGACGCCCCAAACTGACGGACGATGAGATCGATGCGCTGGCCGTCAAGTACGACTTCCAGAACATGACCCGGGAGGACTACGACGACTTCCTGGACGATCTGGTGGACAAGGGCGTACTAACCAGAGCCGAGACGGCATATTTCGGCTATGGCGGCACGGTCCGCCTGGATGCTGCGGACAGCAAGATCATGGTGGTTTCCGTGGCGGGGCAGGAGCGCAGCTACGGCCAGAATACTCCGTTTCTCAGGGATGGGGTACACGGCAACGGCGACATGGTGGCGTGGCTGGCAGAGATGATGGAGTCAACGGACTATTCCGCTGATCCGGAGGCGTTTCAGAGAGTGAAGCAGCGGTGCGAAATGTACGGCGCGATCTACGACGTAGTTGCCCGGGCCACCAATTCTGCGGCCTATAAGGCCGGAGATGAGGAAACACCCAGCATCATCGACCAGCTCCGGGACCCCAACGGACAGTTCTATCAGGATATGTTCCTGCGGCTGAAGATCCAGATGGAGAAATCCAAGGAGGAGCAGGAAAAGCAGGCCATCATCGACGCGCTGGACGCCATCCTGGAGAGCCTGAGCGCCAAGAAGGACGACGATCCCCCCAAGAAGACCACCGTGCGGTCCATGGCTGAGCTGGCGGAGACCATCGACTCCCTGGATAAGGACGATCCCCGGAAAGCGCAGCTGACCCTCTTGAAGGACCGCCTTCAGCGGCTGGGCATCTACGCCGATCTGGACGTGGGCGTCAAGGACGAGGACGAAACCTGGGAGACACTGACCGAGTCCCTCATTCGTGAGGACGCGGAGAAACCCAATCTGAGCGATATCATTTGAAGCGAGGTGAAAGCAGAAATATGACAAACGTCGAAAACGCCCTGCTCCGGCAGATGCAGAAGATGGCGGCAAGCCTGGGCGCCATGCAGGGCGCGGTGAACAAGGACAAAGGCAATCAGGCCGCAGTCAGCTTCCAGGAGATGATGCAGCAGTCCGGCGGCAAGGTGTCCTCCAAGCAGCCCGCAAAGGACGCGCCCGCCGAAAAGCCCGTAAAGGGTGAGGAGGAGAACCTGGAGGAGGGCAGGCTCCCTGTGGAAAAGCAGGAGGAGGAGCTGAAGCCTGAGAATCTGGCCGGGAATCCCAACGCCGTGGTCATGGAGCTGTTCCGGCCCGAGATCGTGGAGGGCGCCGGAGAGCAGACGGCGGAGCCCATTCTGGCCGCGATTCCGGAGGAGACCGTTCAGGAGACCGCCATGGACCTGGAAGGACAGTCCCCGGAGCTGGAGACCGGTGTTGATGCCGGTGTGGGTGCGGAGGTATCCATGGAGCAGCAGCCCAAGGACTTCGGTCAGGCCATGGAGGAGGCCCCCGTACAGCAGGAGACAACCCAGCCTGTGCAGGTCCGGCAGGAAGACGCTCCGGAGCAGGCTGTGGAAGAGGTAGACAAGCCTGATGATCTGCCCGATACCGTTGAGGTGAAGGTGGAGAACCTGGAGGAGGGTGAAGAGACCTCCGGCGAATCCGCGGCAGCGGGGCAGGCCGTGTTCCATGAGACCGAATCGGTTCCCGTGAAGGTGGGCGAGCGGTACGAGACCGTGGATACCCAGAAGCCGGAGATGGAAAACCAGCTGGCAGACGTGATTCGCGGCGCGGCGCAGACCGGCACGGAGCGCATCCAGATTCATCTGGCTCCTCAGAACCTGGGCAGCCTGGTGATCGAAATGACCAAGGACGCCAACGGAGCCCTGCAGGTGGTGCTTCACACATCCAACGCAAAGGCCGCAGGCGTACTCAATCAGCACCTGGACGGCCTGCATAACGCACTCCAGAGCTACGGCCAGGAGGAGGTCCGCGTAGAAGTCCAGCGGGGTCAGGAGAGCCAGGAGCAGCACTTCAAGCAGGCCGACCCGGACGGACGGGGACAGCATCAGCAGCGCCAGCAGCAGGAGCGCCATGAGGAGGATTCCGTCAACGGACAGGAATTCCTGCAAAAGCTGCGCCTGGGCCTGTTCGGAACCGACGAACTCTAAGAAGGAGCAGAAACATGAGTGATGTGAACACGAGTGTCGATATCTTTAACTACTATAACAACCAGAAAACCACCGGAGTCTACCAGCCGGCCAGGGTGCCGATTCCTACCAGCGACGTGGGACACAAGTCCACAACCGTGCTGCCGGATTCTGACGAGGCCAATAACACGCTGTCCTTTGAGGATATGCTGCTGCTGATGGTGACCCAGCTCCAGAACCAGACCATCGACAACACCGCCGATACCAACGACATGATGAACCAGATCATCCAGATGACCGTCATGCAGGCCATCACCGAGATGAGCAGCAAGGTGGAGGATATGACCGAGGCGAACATCCTCAACTATACCGCCTCGCTGGTAGGCCAGACCGTGACCCTGCCTGTGTACGACAAGGAGGGCAAGCTGGTGGGTGAGAAGGAAGGCGTAGTGACCGGAACGGGCCTGTATAACGGCCAGCGGGTTATCTTCGTCGGCGACGAGACCTATCTGCTCAATCAGATCATGGCCGTGGGTAAGCTGCCTCCGAAGCCTGACGAGAGCGAAAAGCCGGATGAGACAGAGCCGCCGGAAGGCGTCGAGCCCCCGGATGAAACAGAGCCGCCGGAAGGCGTCGAGCCCCCGGATGAAACAGAGCCTCCCGAGGGAGACGGCGGAGAGGATGCCGCGAGTACACCCCCGGCACTGGGATAAAAACGGCGCCGGAGCGGAAGAGAGGACGATTTTATGGCAGAGCGAATTTCCCCGATCATGCCAATAGAGCGGCTGAACCAGGTGGAGCAGGTGCAGCCGGTACGCCGCAGGGACGCGGGCAGCTTCGGTACCATGCTCCAACGGGAAATCCAGAGCGCGGCCCCGGCGGCGGAGAGCTTCTCCGTGGCCTTTTCCAAGCACGCCAAGGCGCGGGCGGAGGAGCGGGGCATTGAGGTGACGCCCGCACTTATGGGCCAGCTGGCGGACAGCGTGGAGCGGGCCAGCGCCAAGGGAGCCACCAATATCCTGGCGTTTGACTCCACCCGGGCATTTATCATCAACATCCCCCACGGGCGGGTGATTACCACCATGTCCCAGGAGGAGATGCAGGAAAACATTTTTACCAACATTGACGGCGCCGTTCTTTTGAAGTAAAGAAGAGCAGGACCTTTCAGGATGCCTTGCTCTCCTGTCCGACTGACGGGAGAGCGGCGGCGCCAGAGGCAAAAAAGGAGATTATGATCGCATGACTGGAGCAATGTATGCCGCTATCGGCGGACTCAAAACTCACATGACCAACCTCAATGTCATTGGCAACAACATCGCCAATGTCAATACTCCGGGCTACAAGGCCCAGCGGATGATCTTCCAGGAATCCATCTACACCACCAGCCGGGCGGGCAGCAACGGCACCGCTGTCCGGGGCGGCAACACCCCCTCCCAGATCGGCTATGGCTCCCAGGTGGGTTCCATCGACCTGAACATGTCCCCGGGAACCTTCAACCCCACCGGCGTGGGCATGGACTGCATGCTGGAGGGCGACGGGTTCTTCCTGCTGGGCAACAAGGATCTGAAGTTTGACAGCGCGGAGGACTATACCAAGCTGAGCCTGACCCGCGTGGGCGACTTCAGCATTGACCCCATGGGCTACGTTACCGACGGCAACAAGAACGTGGTCTACGGGTTCAAGATGGTGCAGAATCCGGACTATAAACCCGATGCGAAGGAACAGTATGAGATAGACAACAACGGCAATAAGATCAATGTTATGGATAAGCTGATCCCCAGCACGGAGCTGGTGCCCCTGCGGGTCCCATTTGCCGCTACGGCGCCTACGAAGGAGAATGGCGGGTATGACGACACAACCAAGGAATATGCCTGGCAGGCGGGCGATGCTGTGTATGATCTGCTGGGACCGGCGGGAGCTGACTCGACCGCACGGAAGAACTTTTCCCTTATGGATGCCAAGTATGATGAGACTACCGGCAAGCTGGAGGAGTTGGATGATGGTGTCGGTCAACCTGCGGATAAAGCCAGCGGCGAGACTACAGGTAAGCTGGACTACAAAGGCCCCCTGCCCGATATGAGCGGCAAGCTGATTAGCCTGAACGGCCTCCAGATCAACTCCAACGGCGCCATCATCGGCACGGCTGAGAGCGGCGAAAGCGTAGTCATCGGCTACGCTGCTATCGGCAAGGTTACCGCCCCCGACGGCGTGACCCACATAGGCGGCCCCTACTACAAGGCTATGGAGGGCGCGGGCGAGATGACCGTGGGCGTCGCGGGCGGTCTGTTTGAGCCGGGCACCTACCTGAACAACCAGAGAGTCACGGATAATGGCGCTCCGGGCATCAAGGATATGCTGGACCAAAACAAGGAAAACGAGATCCGCAACGGCGGCCTGGAGTCCTCCACCGCCGACGTGGCTACCGAGTTTTCCAACATGATCGTGACCCAGCGCGGCTATCAGGCCAACACCCGTATCGTCACTGTTACCGACTCCATGCTGGAGGAGCTGGTGAACATGAAGCGGTAAGGCTCACCGGTAAGTAAACGCAACAGGAACTAAGCCCCAATCCCCCGGCCGCCGGATGGCGGCCGGGGGGAGAAGAAAGGAGAACGCTATGATCGTACTGACCAAGCGGAACAATGAACGGTTCCTTATCAATCACAATCAGATCGAGAGCATCGAAACGATCCCCGAATCCAAGATCATCATGATGAACCGGGACTATTTCATCGTCAAGGAGTCCCCGGAGGACATCATCAAGAAGATCCAGGACTACAATGCCAAGGTACAGGATGTTCACCGGATTGTCACGGTGACCGACAAACGTTGAAGCGCGCGGGGCGCGTTTGAGGGACGTCGAGAAAGTGAAAACAGCTGGACGGGCTTCAAATGCGCCCTTGTGAGAGACAATTTCTCCCTCCGGGAGTAAAATGGTGGTTGTAAAATATGAACATTACATATATAATCGGTGTTGTTGGCGCTGTCGTCATCATGCTCATCGGTATGATGTTCGGCGGCGAGAGCGGTCTGCTGACGCCCAAACAGGTCGGTAACTTCTGGGACCCGGCCAGCGTGTTTATCACCATCGGCTGTACGCTCTTCATCATCGTAGCCTCCTTCCCCCCCAGCGCCCTGAAGGATATCCCCAAGCACTTCAAGGTCCTCATGAACACCAAGGGCAATAACCCCCTGGCGATCATCGATGAGCTGGTGGACCTGGCCCAGGTGGCCCGTAAGAACGGCCTGCTGGCCCTGGAAGAGCGGGGCAACCAGCAGGAGGACCCCTTCTTCAAGCAGTGCATCATGCTCATCGTGGACAACAACGACGCCGACCAGGCCCGTGAGATCATGATGAACGATATCGAGCAGTCCTCCGCCCGGCACGAGGCCGGCGCGGGCATGTACGACCGGGGAAGCTCCGTGGCTCCCGCCTTCGGCATGGTGGGTACGCTGGTCGGTCTGATTAACATGCTGAAGGCCATGGACGTGGAGAGCGGCGGCGGCAATCTGGGTCCCGCCATGGCTACCGCCCTGGTTACCACCCTGTATGGGTGCGTGCTGGCCCATATGATTTTCGGGCCCATTGCCAACCAGCTCCGGCAGCGGGATGAGGAAGAGATGCTCTGCAAGCTGATTATCGTGGAGGGCATCATGTCCATCCAGGCCGGTTCCAACCCCAAGGCTCTGCGGGAGAAGCTGCTGACTTTCGTGGCCCAGCGCCAGCGCGAGGGCGGCGGCGAGCAGAAGGGCGGCAAGGGCGAGGGCGCTGAGTAAGCCCTGGCCGTGAGAATGAGGTGAGCGAAACATGGCTTCCATAAAAAAGAAATCGAGCGGCGGCGGCGGCGCCAACTGGATGGACACCTACGGCGACATGGTGACCCTGTTGCTGTGCTTCTTCGTGCTTTTGTATTCCATGTCCACCATCGACCAGGAGAAGTTTATGCTGATCGTCCAGAGCTTCAACAAGGACGCGGAGATCAGCACCGACGACTCCCCACGGGGGCCGGACGGCACCCATGACGCGGAGCTGGGCGACGACATGCCCATGTCCCAGGACAAGGTCAACGAGCAGGTGGAGGTCATCCTGGAGTATCTGGCGGAGTACGCGGCCTCCCAGCAGTCCTCTGCGGATTCCAGCGAGGACGAGGTCACCTTTACCAAGGGAGATAATTTCGCCTTCTTTTCCTTCCCCAACTCCGTGTTCTTCGGCGGTGACAGCGACGTGCTGCGCCAGGAGGGCAAGGAGGAGCTGGATAAGCTGATCCCCATCCTGACGGAGAACCAGCTCTATATCGACGAGATCGTGGTCACGGGCCACACCGCCACGGCGCAGACCACCTACAACGCCCGGAAGGACCGGCGTCTGGCGGCCTGCCGCGCTGCCGAGGTAGCGGCCTACATCCAGGAGAACAGCGGCATCAGCGCCGCCCGGATCACCGACGAGGGCAAGGGCCAGTGGCTGCCCATCGCCCCCAACGACGCGGAGGAGGACCGGCAGAAGAACCGCCGGGTGGAGATCATGATCGCTTTCTCGGACGAGGAGCTGGATAACCCCTTCGCAGGCAGCATTGAAAAGTATTACACGGATACCCAGCAGGAAAATCCGGACCCCCTGGCAGATATGTACGCTGCCGGTACCGAGGCGGAGTAGCGTACGCGCTCCGCGCCATATCCGTCAAAGCAAAAGCGCCCCGTCCATACCGGGCCGCTCATGCGGAACCGGCGTGACGGCGCCCTTGGAATCCAAAGTCGGGAATGAGGAGACAATATGGCAGAAGTCTTATCACAAAGTCAGATTGACGCTCTGCTGGCGGCAGCCCAGAGCGGAGGTCTCGATGAGGGCCCTAAAAAAGAGGAGTCCACCGAAAAAAAATATAAGAAATACGACTTTTTCAGTCCCCGGAAGTTCAGCAAGGACCGGTTGAAAATCCTCAACAGCATCTATGAGAACTATACCCGGGTCATCAACTCCAGGCTGAACGCCATGTTCCACTCCACCTGTGAGATCGAGGTGGGCTCGATTGAAGAGCTGCACTACTACGAGTTCTCCAACGCCCTGCGCGAGGGCGATGTGCTGGCGCTGGCGAAGATCGACCGGGAGGACCTGCAGGAGGAGTACCCGATTCTGATTCACCTGGCCACGCCGGTGCTGCTGACCATGATGGACCGGATGATGGGCGGCGAAGGGGAGCCGGACGACAGCCTGGACCCGGATTACAAGCTGACGGATCTGGAGCTGAACATGTATGCGGATATCATCACAGACATGATGGCTTTCCTGGGGCGCAGCTGGGAGAACTACATCACTCTGAATTTCTCCTATGTGCGGACAGAGACCAACCCCACGCTGGTACAGCTCATCGGCTATGACGATACGGTGGTCATTGTAGGACTGGATATCCGCTTTCCCAACAGCAGCGGACGGCTGAGCATGTGTCTTCCCGGCGAGATGCTGACCAACATCTTCACCGAGATCAGCAAGCAGACCGGACACCGCAGCACCGGGGAGGATAAATCCGAGGAGATTTTTGATTCCCTGCGTGATTCCGACCTGGAGATCATTGCCGAGCTGGCCCGCACCAAGATCCAGCTCAGCGACATCTACCACCTGAGCGTAGGCGACGTGGTGGATATCAAGCAGCCCAAGGATTCCCCCATCTTCCTGAATATCAGCGGCAGGCGATGGTTTGACGGACGCATGGGAATATATAACAAGCAAATGGCCGTGAAAATCGGTGAGACATATATTAAGGCGTAAAGGAGCGTATCCTGATGGGAGAAATAACGACATTTAGTCCAATGGTGATCGACGCCATTGGGGAGGCGATGAATATCAGCCTAGGCTCCTCCGCTACAGCGGTCTCCAATATGCTGGATCACCGCGTGGACATCACAACTCCTTCTGTACAAGTGATTAACGCGGAGGACTTTTCCCTGGGCCGGATCGAGCCTGCCATCGGCGTGGAGATCAAATATGTCTGCGGCCTGGAAGGCAGCAACATCATGATGCTCAAGCGCAGCGATGTAAAGGCGATTGTGGACATCCTGCTGGGAACGGAAACTCCCGACGAGGAGTTCCAGCTGGATGAGCTGAGCATCAGCGTGGTCTGCGAGGTCATGAATCAGATGATGGGCGCGGCTTCCACGGCGCTCAGCGACCTGCTGGGGCGGATGGTGAACATCTCCACGCCCGAGTCCTTTGAGCTGAACGACTTGGACAAGGTCAGGGATGAACACTTCCCTGTGAAGACCGGACCTATTGTTGTGGTCAGCTTCCAGCTGAGCATTGAGGGCGTAGTGGAGAGCGAGTTCATGAACGTGATGAGCGTCGAACTCGCAAAAGAGCTGGTTGGCGGCATGGGACTGGATATGGACGGCGAGCTTGAGTCCACGGCGTCTCCCTCCGAACCGGCCCCGGCGCCCGCTCCTGCCCCCGCAGCCTCC
>JAAZZJ010000080.1 GCA_014237695.1 Oscillospiraceae bacterium
CCTCTACATTGGCCACGGAGTCGTCTACGAAGAAGCACTCCTCCGCCTGAAGGCCAAACTCCCGGAGCATGGCTTCAAAAATCTCATGCTGAGGCTTCAGAAGCTGATGAAAGGCGGAGACCATCCTCCCATCCATGTACCGGCTGACGGGAAGGCGGTCGAAATACTCCGGCTGCCGAAGGGTGGCGTTGGAGAGCAGGTAAACCCCGTATCCCAGCTCCTTCAGCTCCCGCAGCAGGTCCTCCATGCCCTCCATGGGCCGCAGTTCCAGCTCCCACCAGGCCATCAGACGGTCTACTCCACTGTGGAGGCGGGGCGGTAAGTTCGCTTTCATGGACGCGGCGGCTTCCGCCTCCCCGATGGTGCCACGGTCCATCCGGAGCCATGTTACGGTGCGGAACACCTCCCGCATCAGGAGCGCCTTATCCTCAGCGCTCACGGACAGGAGGTCCACAAAATGCTCCGGGTCGTAGTGGATCAGCACGCCGCCCATGTCAAAGATGATGTTTCGGATCATAGAAGCTTCTCCTTATGGATCTGTTTTCGGGGCGGGCTGCCGTTTGAAGCGGCTCTGTATCCGCTCCAGCCGCTTCCGGCGGCGGTCCCTGATCTCCAGCCGCTCTCCCAGGTCCCGGGCGCCCACACCGTAGACCAGATAGAGGATGATGCCGGAGACGATCATGATGAACACCGTGGAGGCGCACCTCCGGCCGGAGGCGTTGACGTTATAGCCGTACAGCCCCTCCTCGGCGCACATGGACTGGATGACCATGGCGTAAGACGTGCCGTAGGAGCTGGCAAAGGTGGCGGACATGTCGTACTCGGTGAACAGGGCGTTGAAGTTCAGGGCGAAGACTGCCAGCACTGAGGGCAGAATGATGGGCAGCTTCACCTTCAGGAAGGTGGCCAGCCCGCTGGCCCCCAGGTTCCTGGCGGCGTCCTCCAGCTCCTCGTCGATGGCATAGAAGGATGCCTTAATCATCCGAAGGGAGAACGGGAGCTTCACCACCGTATATGCCAGTATAATCAAAAGCCGTACATTTTCCGCATAGTATAGGTTGTTCCCGCCTACGTACCACACATCCTCGCTGTTGAAATAGATGCGGTAGCTGTAGCAAATCAGAATTGTAGGCAGCAGCCAGGGGAACAGCAGGCTGTACTCCAGCACTGTCCCGGACTTCTTGTTCCGGTTCTTGAATATGTAATTGCAGGCTACCACCACGATAACGCAGGCCAGTGCCGCCGCGATGGCGGACAGAATGAAGCTCAGCTTGATGCCGCCAAGGGTGGCATCGTTGGCAAACACGCCGGAAATGGAGCCCTTCCGTGTCTTGTAGGTCCCGCGGCTGGTGAGATATTCATAGTCCTGGGTGCCGAAAAAGTTGATGAGCGTCCAGTTGGTCACGTCCAGCTTCTTCATCCGGATGGCCCCATAGGTCTGGAAGGAGAAGATAATAATCATCACCACAGGGATCATGTAGATGATGAACAGCACGTAGGCATAGATGTGGGCCAATACGTTGGCTGCCGGGTTGTTGATCTTCTGCTTCTGCAGCCTGGCCTTGGTCTTGGACACCGAGAGGTAGTGGCCCTTCCGCTCATAGGAGGAGAGGATGGTCAGCAGCACGATGGTGAACAGGGCCAGAATTACGCTCAGAAGAGCCGCCCGGGCCTGGGGGAATGCCTCGTCCGCAGTGGATGAGCCCGCCAAGCGGACAATCTCCGGGTTGATGGAGTCGTATCCCAGCAGCGTCGGCGCGGACATGGCGCAAAGGCCGGTGATGAAGGTCATCACCGTCAGGGAGAACATGGTGGGAATCAGCGTGGGAAAAACGACCTTCCACAGCACCTTGAAGGGCCTGGCGCCCATATTCCGGGCGGCCTCTACGGTGTTGTAGTCGATGCCCCGGATGGCGTTGCGGAGAAACAGCATATGGTTGCTGGTACAGGCGAAGGTCATGGTGAACAGCACCGCGTTGAACCCGGAAAACCAATCGGGATTCATCCCGGGGAAGGCGTTCACCAGAAGAGTGGTGATGATGCCGTCACTGTCATAGAGGAACAGGTAGCCGGTCACCAGGGCCACGCCGGAGTAGATCAGGGTGGTCATATAGCCCAGGCGCAGGATCCGCGCGCCCTTGATGTCGAAATACTCCGTCAGAAGCACGGTGGACACGCCCACCACGTTGACGGTGATTACCAGACATACCGCCAGCTTCAGGGAGTTCCACACATAGGAGCCCATGTTCCCCGCGAAGAAGAAACGGATGACCGCCAGCGGGTCCCGTTCACCGGAAGCGTTGGTGGTGTTGAAAATGCTGGCCAGGGTATTCAGACAGGGCAGCAGCATGAAGCCCAGAAACAGGTAGCCGAAAAACGCGATCCCGAACACCTTCAGCAGCAGCTTCGGCCCGAAGCGCTGCTCACGAAGCCTGGTCATACGCGCACCTCCTCATTTTTCTGAAACAGATAGTAGGCCCATATCTTCATATCGGACGGCATCTCCCGGACCAGAGCGAAGGACTCCCCCGCTGCGGCGGACAGCTCCTCCTCGTTGTGGGCGATGAAGTTCCGGTCGTAGGTCTCGCCGTCGATCTCGGTGACGCTGCGCTCCTCCATCCGGCCTGTGCCGTAGCGGACGGAGGCCAGCAGATCTCCACGTGGACCAGTCCGGCGATACAGATGATACCGTCCACAGTTCCCACCTGTGGGTAGCTCTCCAGGATATCCCCCTGATAAAAGAAGACGTCCGGATTTTTCTCTCTGGCGATGGCAAGGCTCTCACCGCTGAAGTCCAGCCCCACGGGCTCGAACCCTCTCCGGCGCAGCCGGAAGCTCTCGTATCCTGTCCCGCAGCACAGGTCCAGCACCCGCCCGCCGGAGGGCAGCAGGGCGCAGAATTCATCCATACACACCGGTTCCGCCTCGTCAGCGTAGCCGTTTTGCGCCCATCGGGCAGCCGTTTTGTCATAAAATTCCTTACAGCCTAACACCGGCGGACCCCCTTTACTCCGCTGCCCCGGCGGGGTAGGACATCACGTCCCGGGGATCGATGACCACCGTGACCTTCTGCCCCGCCTCGTAGATGTTGACGCCGTCGTTCTTCTCAATGACCTTGACGGTCTGGCCGTCTACGGTGATGTAATACTTGATGTACAGGCCGTAATATTCCCGGCTGTCCACCACGCCCTCCAGGGCGGCGCAGCCGGCCTTGGGCTCCACGTTTACGTGGATGCGCTCCAGGCGGATGTAGTTGTGCATGGCGGGGTCCACGTGCCCTCCGGCTCTGTTCAGCTCCGCCACCACGGCGTCGGACAGGCGGTTGATGTCGCCGATGAAGTTGCACACGAACTCGGTGGCGGAGTGGTTATAGACCTCGTTGGGGGTGCCGGTCTGCTCGATGACCCCCTTGTTGAACACGGCAATCCGGTCGGAGAGGGTCAGGGCCTCCTCCTGGTCGTGGGTGACGTAGATGGTGGTGATGCCGAAATCCTTCTGCATCTTCTTCAGCTCATTGCGCAGCTGCACCCGGAGCTTGGCGTCCAGATTGCTCAGGGGCTCGTCCATACAGATGATGGCGGGACCGGTCACCAGAGCCCGGGCAATAGCCACCCGCTGCTGCTGGCCGCCGGAGAGCTGGCTGACCGCCTTGGCCAGCTGTTCGTCGCTGAGATCCACCTTTCTGGCGATCTCACGGACCTTCTGGTCAATCTCCTTCTTCTTCAGCTTCTTGAGCTTGAGGCCGAAGGCGATGTTGTCGTAAACCGTCATGGTGGGAAACAGGGCGTAGGACTGGAACACTATGCCGATGTTCCGCTCCTCAATGGGTACATGGGTGATGTCCCTGTCCTTCACCACCACGGCCCCGGACGCCGGTTCAATGAATCCGGTAAGGGTCCGCAGGGTGGTGGTCTTCCCGCAGCCGGAGGGGCCCAGGAAGGTGAAGAACTCCCCCTCCTTGACATGGACGCTGATGTTATGCAGGGCGGTGAAATCTCCGAATTTGACGACGATGTCGTTTAACCTTATCATAGACGGCAACTCCCTCTCTATAAAATATTGGGCATCTGGTTTCCGCGGCAAAGGGGCTCTCGCAAAAATTCCCCGGTAAATCTGTGGCGAGCCGGGGGACCGGCTCGCCACAGGAAAACGCAGGGAAAATGGGTTTTACTCTCCGGCGGACTGGGTCAGGGTACTCCAGTCCAGGTTATCCCAGTCGGGCTCAGAGGCGGCGCCGCTGGCGTCGGCCCAGTAGAAGCCCAGGTTGGTCATAATGTTGGTCCACTCGCTTGAGTGGGCGGCCACGTATTCGGCATAGGTGGTATCGCCGTCCACCTTGCTCAGAGCAAAGTTCTTGAGGGTGTAGATTTCGGGCACGCCATCGGGATAGAGGATGCCGGCGGCGGCGGTGTTGCAGGGATAGGAGTCGAACTCCTCACCCCAGGCAGCCTGCACATCGGCGGAGCCGAACCACTCGGCAAAGGCTTCCACAGCGGCGGTCTGCTCGGGTGTGCGGCCGTCCTTATCCAGGATGCCGATGTACTCGGCGATGTAGTAGGTGCCGTCCTTGATGTCCACCAGAGCCCAGTTTTCAGGCTCCATGGTACCCTTCAGGGGATTCTCGGAACTCTCGGCGGCGGCGTCCACCTTGCCGTACAGGGAGGAGGAGTAGAAGGTGGAGACCTGGACGTCGCCCTTGTTCAGAGGATCAAAGCCGTACTTGTAGTCCTCGCCGCCGCTCTTGCCCTGCTCGCAATACTTCCACAGGGTTTTCCAGCCGTCCACGGAGATGCCGCCGGCGGGGGAAGCGGGATCGACAAAGGCGTAGAGCATGGCGGAGTTGATGTTGGCGTTGGTGGTGCCGCCAACCTTGTTCTGACGGTACCAGCTGTAACCGCAGTCCACGATGTCGGCCCAGTGGTCAAAATGCAGCTCCTCACCGTTGGTTCCCAGCTCGTCATTGCGGTAGAGCATCAGCACATTCTGGATGACCAGGCCGTAGGCCTTGCCGGGGTAAACATACTCGCCCACATCGCCGGACCAGGTGGGAGTCCAGTCCATGATCCGCAGGTTCTCATAGGTTCCGTCTACCAGCTGGCTCCAGCGGGTCTCGTTCAGACCAAAGATCAGATCGCCGTCCTTGTTCTCGTTGGCGGCCTGAATGGCGGCAGTGTCGCCGGAAATGACAGCCTGATCGTCAATGGAGATGTTGAAGCCCGCGTCTTTGGCCTCGGCAATGAGCCAGGTGGTGCGCTCGGTGGAGTTGGAGTTGGAATAAATGCGGATGGGGTAGCTGTAGTCGGGTTCCACGCCGTCCCCGCCGGGCGCGGGGGTGTCGTCAGGGGTAGCGGCAGGCTCGCCGGTATCGGGGGCCGGACCGGGGTCAACGGCAGGGTCGTTGTCCTTCTTCCCGCAGGCGGCCAGGGACAGGATCATGACCAGGGCAAGCAGGAATGCAAGCGTCTTTTTCATCGTTTTGTCTCCTTTTCATCTTAAAATAAGCTGTGCTGGGTAATCTCCTATTTTGTATTATAAGCGGTTTTCCCCAGAAGCGGAACAGGACAAAACTGCGATTCTTGGGTGAATTCTGTCAGAAAAGCAACAGCTGTCAAATATCCCGGCGCATTTTTGTTGAAAATACACATGACACCTTGGGCGCTTGGCTTTTCTCACTCGCGCGGCGTAGGCCGTTTGCCGTATCCATGTGGGGCAATTCAGAAAGGGAGACTCTTATGCTGCCTTCTACCGGCGGCCGCCTCTTTTTACTGCCCCCAGGAGCATCGAGGCACCGCCATACAGCAAAAACACGCCAAAAGGCTTCCTCAGCAGCGAAACATCCACCGCCATGGAAACCAGCGCCCCCGCCAGGGCGGCCGCCGTGCCCAGCGGCGCTGCGTCCCGCCATGTCTCCCGGTCCAAAAAGCCGTTTTTACGGTGGAAAAACAAGCTGATCCCCGCCGTAGGAAGAAAAAACAACAAATTGATGGCCTGGGCCTCACGGTGCCCCACCCCAAGAAAAAGGGTCATGCAGACCAGCAGCAGCGTCCCGCCGCCTACGCCCCAGGCGGACAGCGCTCCCGTCGCCAGCGCGGCCAGAAAAGGGATCATCCACTCTACCATAGCAGATACCTCACCCCGCCGTACAGCAGGAACAGTCCAAAAATGATTTTCAGGATCCGCACCGGCACCTTGTCGAAGGTCATCCCCCCAAGAAGCCCCCCCGCCGTGCCTCCTGCCAGATAAGGCCACAGCGTCCCCCACGCCGGCCGTACCTGCCACAGGTATACCGCCGCCGACACACAGCACATGGGAAGAATGATGGCCACGCAGGTGGCGAAGGACTTCCGGCCCTCCAGCTTCCGCCACTTCACCAGCAGAGGCAGCAGGATCATTCCCCCGCCGCCGCCGAAGAGTCCGCTGGCCAGTCCGCCCGCCGCTCCGGCAATCTGGTTTTTTCGCTTATCCGTCATAGCAACCGCCCTCTGCAATCGAAAAATATGTAAGCCGGCCTTCCGGCCGGCCCGGGGTTACTGCATCAGCTTGAAGCTCTGGCAGTCGGTACACTGATCCATGGTGGGGTTGGCCTCGTGGGTGCCCACCTGGATGGTATCCAGGCCGCAATACTGCTCGTTCTTGCAGTGGTGGGCGCAGGAATTGACGGTGCAGTGGATGGAACGGTTGGGCGTGCAGGCGCAGCCGCTGTTGGTGCAATTGCTCATGTCACAAATTCCTCCTTGCTTCAGTTGATTCGGGTCTTGCCGCTGGTAGTTTGCGCGCCGGGAGCGGAATTATACGCCGTTTCTTTCCCTTTCCGCTCCCAAAGCGCGCCGCCGGCAAATTCAAGATAAACAAATAATTTTTCGATATTACCGAACAAAAGAGTTGCCCCCTTCCCGGACCTCTGCTATACTATGCTTACGATACGAACTTGCCGGAGCCGCATATCAGAGCGTCCTCCGTCTATTAAAAATGCTTCACCCGAAGCATTTATCTTTTGGAGGCTGTCATGAAGGATGCCTGCGCCCGGGAGATCACCTACCTGCGCCTGTCCGTCACGGACCTGTGCGATCTCCGATGCCGCTACTGTATGCCGCCGGAGGGCGTGCCTACGCGCTCACATGATGAGATCTGCTCCGTGGAGGAGCTGGTGGAGATCGTCCGTCAGGCCGCCGCCCTGGGAATCCGGAAGGTCCGGCTCACCGGCGGGGAGCCCCTGGTCCGCCGGGGGATCTTGGACATCTGCCGGGGAATCGCCGCTCTGGAGGGCGTTGAGGAACTCTGTCTGACCACCAACGGAACAGCGCTTTCCCGGCTGGCCGCTCCCCTGCGGGAGGCGGGGGTGGACCGGCTGAACGTCAGCCTGGACACCCTCCGTCCCGACCGATTCGCCCACATGACCCGGGTGGGACGGCTGGAGGATGTGCTGTCCGGTCTGGAGGCGGCGAGGGCCGCCGGATTCACCGGGACGAAGCTGAATGTGGTGTTGATGAAGGGCTTCAACGAGGACGAAATCCCTGCCTTTGTGGAACTGACCCGGCGGGAACCGCTGGAGGTCCGGTTCATTGAGCTGATGCCCATCGGAGAGGGGACACGGGAGAATTTCCTGCCCTCCTCCGCCGTGCTGTCGGCTTGCCCGGAGCTGGAGGCGGCTGGCGTCTCCGGGGTAGCCCGGCGATACCGGGTCCCTAGGGGCAAGGGTCTGGTGGGGCTGATCGAGCCTCTGAGCCGCTGCTTCTGCGGCGGGTGCGACCGTATCCGGGTGACGGCGGACGGCAGGCTGAAGCCCTGTCTCCATTCGCAGCAGGAGATTGCCCTCCGGGGACTTTCGGGGCCGGCGCTGCGCCGGGCTATCCGGGAGGGAATTGCCGCCAAGCCGCCCCGGCATCATCTGGCGGAAACCGGCCACAGCGGGGCGGGCCGGACCATGAATCAGATTGGAGGATGAACCGATGGAGCTGACCCATTTGAACGGCCAGGGCCGCGCCCGGATGGTGGACGTGACGGAGAAGGCGGAAACCTTCCGCACCGCCCTGGCGGAGGGGTCGGTGCGCATGTCCGCAGAGACCCTGGAGCTGGTCCGCACCGGCGGGACGCCCAAGGGGGACGTGCTGGCGGTGGCACAGGTGGCGGGCATCATGGCCGCCAAGCGAACCCATGAGCTGATCCCTATGTGCCATCCCATCCGTCTGACAGGGGTGGACATCCGATTTGCCTATGGGGAGAACGCTGTCCTCATTCGGGCAGAAGCCAGGTGCAAGGGTGAGACCGGCGTGGAGATGGAAGCCCTGACGGCGGTTTCCACCGCCGCCCTGACCATCTACGATATGTGCAAGGCCGTACAGAAGGACATGGAGATCGGCGGCGTCCATCTGTGCCGGAAGACCGGCGGGAAAAGCGGCGATTACGAAAAGGAGTGGTGACATGGCGCGGGTAACGTCTGTGAACATCAGCGAGAAGAAAGGGACCGTCAAGCATCCTGTTGAGGAGGCCCGTTTGCTGCCCCATCACGGCATCGTGGGCGATGCCCACGCCGGGGACTGGCACCGGCAGGTCAGTATGCTGGCGGAAGAGAGTGTCGATAAGCTGCGCGATCTGCTTCCCCAGCTGAAGGCGGGGGCCTTCGCGGAGAACATCAATACCGTGGGGATCGACCTGAAAAGCCTGCCCGTGGGCACACGGCTGCGGGTCGGCACAGCTGTGGCGGAGGTCACCCAGATCGGCAAGGAGTGCCACAACGACTGCGCCATCAAGAAGGCTACCGGCACCTGCGTCATGCCCACGGAGGGTATTTTCGCTGCCGTTTTGCAGGAGGGGACTGTCCGGGCGGGAGATCCCGTGGAGATTATCGAGGAGGCGGCGGAATGAAGCTGATCCGTACACAGGACGCAGTGGGGCACGTCCTCTGTCATGACATGACCCAAATCATCCCCGGCCAGTACAAGGACGCCCGGTTCCGGAAGGGGCACGTGGTCCGGGAGGAGGACATCCCGGTACTGCTGTCCATGGGGAAGGAAAACTTGTATGTCTGGGAGATGGTCCCCGGCATGGTCCATGAGAACGACGCCGCAGAGCGGCTGTGCGCCCTGTGCGGGAACAGGCACATGATCCGCAGCCAGGTGAAGGAGGGAAAGCTGGA
>JAAZZJ010000081.1:0-8833 GCA_014237695.1 Oscillospiraceae bacterium
CGCTCTTGCCGGCCACGATGCCCTTGTCCTTGGCCCAGATCACGGCGTCCTTGCATGCAGCGTCATCAGCCACATCGGTGAAGGGATTGACGGCGTCCTCAGCATTGGCAGGAGAACCGGACAGGCGGTACAGGGCCACCACCAGGTCTGCGCGGGTCATATTGGCAGCAGGATTGAAGCCAGTCTCACCCATGTCGATCAGCTTCTTCCCGACAACGGCGGCGACAGCTTCCTTGGCCCAATCGGCTACATCGGCATAGGGATCAGTATCGGGGGTCTTGTCATCCTCGCCATCGGCAGGAGTCTTGCCGGCGTCCTCGCCTTCAGCGGGAGCCTTATCAGCGTCCTCACCCTCAGCGGGAGTCTTGTCGGCATCCTCGCCCTCGGCGGGGGTCTTGTCAGTGTCCTCGCCCTCGGCGGGGGCCTTGTCGGCGTCCTCACCCTCGGCGGGAGCCTTGTCAGCGGGCTCGCCCGATTCGGTCTTGGGATCCTCTGTCTTGTCTCCGCCTTCCACCGCAAAGGCGGTAGCGGTCAGGCCAAGGACCATGACCATTGCCAGCACCAGTGCCAGCAGCTTGTTCAACTTTCTCATGGTTGGGGTTCCTCCTAATTCATTTTTGGGCAGCACATCCGGGATATTATGCCGGGGAACAATCTGCTCCGTCCACCCTTCTACGTGTCAAATTATACTCCAACTTTCTCTGTTTGACTAGACCTGTTTTTTCATTTTTTATAAAATTTTGAAAAATTTTGTTGGAACGCCCCAGGGTACTGGATAAATGAGACAAAATATGGTATACTTTTCCAAATCATTTGTTTTACGTCTCTTTTCATCCACTGGTACGAAGAAAACAAGGAGGGTCACCAATGCGTATTTTGCTGCAGGGAGGAACGGTTGTCTCGGCGGAAGGCACAGCGATACTGGACGTGCTGCTGGAGGGAGAGCGGATCGCCGCCGTGGGAGAAAATCTCTCCTCCGGGGATGCACGGATCGTTGACTGTACCGGAAAGCTCCTCTTCCCCGGTTTTATTGACGGCCACACCCACTTTGATCTGGAGGTGGGCGGGACCATCACCGCCGATGATTTTGCCACCGGCACCCGGGCCGCCCTGCGGGGGGGCACCACCACGGTTATCGACTTTGCCGCCCCAGACAAGGGGGAAACCCTGGCCGCCGGTCTGGCCCGCTGGCAGGAAAAGGCCGGAGGACACAGCGCCTGCGACTACGGCTTTCACATGACTATTGACGACTGGAACGAGGGCATTTCCCGGGAGATCGGGGAAATGATGAACCAGGGGATCACATCTTTCAAAATGTACATGACCTACCCCGCCATGATGATCCCGGAGGGAGATATGTACCACGCCCTGCTGCGGCTGAGAGAAGCCGGCGGCATCACCGGGGTTCACTGTGAAAACGACGGGGTCATCCGCGCCCTGATCGCCGATGCAAAAGCGGCGGGACAAACGGGTCCCGGGTCTCATCCCCGCACCCGGCCCGCACCCCTGGAGGCAGAGGCAGTGGGCCATCTTCTGCGGATGGCCCAGCTGGCAGACGTGCCGGTCATTATTGTCCATCTCTCCACCCGGGAGTCCCTGGAAGAGGTCCGCGCCGCCCGCAGGCGGGGCCAGACTGTCTATGTGGAGACCTGCCCCCACTACCTGCTGCTGGAGGACGAGGTCTATGACAACCCGGATTTTCTGGAGGCGGCCAAATTTGTCTGCGCGCCCCCTATCCGGAAGCGCACGGATCGGGAAGCACTGTGGGAGGCGATGCAAAACGGAGAGATCGACACCGTTGCCACAGACCACTGCTCCTTCACCACCGCACAGAAGCGGGCAGGCCAGTATGACTTCACCAAAATTCCCGGCGGACTGCCGGGGGTGGAACACCGCGGGGTACTTCTGTACACCTGCGGCGTGGCGGAGGGACGGATTGCCGCTCCGGATATGTGCCGGGTGCTGTGCGAGAATCCGGCGAAGCTTTACGGCTGCTGGCCCCAAAAGGGCGTAATCGCCCCTGGCAGCGATGCAGACATCGTGGTCTATGATCCGGAAACCGAGGGAACGATCTCCGCTGCCAACCAGGCGCAGCATGTGGATTACACGCCCTATGAAGGTATGAGAACCCGGGGCAGTATCGCCCAGGTCTATCTCAGAGGACAGCTGGCCGTAGATCATGGACAGCTTCTGGCGGCCCAGGGACGGTTTATCAGGCGGGGGAAATGCGGCTTGTGAGGAATGCCTCCGCTTTCCCGCAAATACGGGATTGCAGCAAAAAGAACCAGAGCGCTGAAGCGCCCTGGTTCTTTACAATTAACTTGCTTACACCTTGGGACCGGCGGCTACCAGAGCCTTGCCGGCGTCGTTGCCAGTATACTTGACGAAGTTCTTCACGAAGCGGCCAGCCAGATCCTTGGCCTTCTCGTCCCACTGGGAAGCATCAGCGTAGGTGTCCCGGGGATCCAGGATGGCGGGATCCACGCCGGGCAGGGCGGTGGGGACCTCCAGGTTGAAGTAGGGGATGGTCTTGGTCTCAGCCTTGAGGATGGAACCGTCCAGAATGGCATCGATGATGCCGCGGGTGTCCTTGATGGAGATGCGCTTGCCGGTGCCGTTCCAGCCGGTGTTCACCAGGTAGGCCTTGGCGCCGGACTTCTGCATCTTCTTCACCAGCTCCTCACCGTACTTGGTGGGGTGCAGCTCCAGGAAGGCCTGGCCGAAGCAGGCGGAGAAGGTGGGGGTGGGCTCGGTGATGCCGCGCTCGGTGCCGGCCAGCTTGGAGGTGAAGCCGGACAGGAAGTAGTACTGGGTCTGCTCCGGAGTCAGGATGGACACGGGAGGCAGAACGCCGAAGGCATCGGCGGACAGGAAGATCACGTTCTTGGCGTCGGGGCCGGCGGACACGGGACGGACGATCTTCTCGATGTGGTCGATGGGATAGGAGACGCGGGTATTCTCGGTGACGGACTTGTCGTGGAAGTCGATCTTGCCGTTCTCGTCAACGGTGACGTTCTCCAGCAGAGCGTCCCGGCGGATGGCGTTGTAGATATCGGGCTCGGACTCCTTGTCCAGATCGATGACCTTGGCGTAGCAGCCGCCCTCGAAGTTGAACACGCTGTTGTCGTCCCAGCCATGCTCATCGTCGCCGATGAGCAGGCGCTTGGGGTCGGTGGACAGGGTCGTCTTGCCGGTGCCTGAGAGACCGAAGAAAATAGCGGTGTTGCCTTCCGGGCCAATGTTGGCGGAGCAGTGCATGGAGGCGATGCCCTTCAGGGGCAGGTAGTAGTTCATCATGGAGAACATGCCCTTCTTCATCTCGCCGCCGTACCAGGTGTTGAGGATGACCTGCTCACGGGAGGTGATGTTGAAGATGGCGGCAGTCTCAGAGTTCAGGCCCAGCTCCTTGTAGTTGGTGAGCTTGGCCTTGGAGGCGTTGTAGGAGATGAAATCGGGCTTGAAGTTCTTCAGCTCCTCCTCGGTGGGGGCGATGAACATGTTCTTGACGAAGTGGGCCTGCCATGCCACTTCCATGATGAAGCGGATGGCCATACGGGTGTCCGCGTTGGTGCCGCAGAACACGTCCACCACGTAGAGCTTCTTGTTGGACAGCTCCTGGATAGCCAGGTCCTTGCAGACCTTCCACGCCTCCTGGGAAGCGGGCTTGTTGTCGTTCTTGAACTCGTCAGAGGTCCACCACACGGTGTCCTTGGAGTTCTCGTCCATGACGATGAACTTATCCTTGGGGGAGCGGCCGGTGTAGATGCCGGTCATAACGTTGACCGCACCCAGCTCAGTCATCTGGCCCTTCTCGAAGCCCTCCAGGCTGGGGTCCATCTCCGCCTTGAAGAGTTCCTCATAGGTGGGGTTGTAGACGATCTCCTTGATACCGGTAATGCCATACTGTTCCAATCCGTAAGTTTCCATAGATGTGTTCCTCCTTATGGAAAAGTGGGTATTTATTCGGACTTTTTTTATTTTACCCTTTTTTTTGCAGAAAGGCAAGAGTGAAGCAGACGAAAAAAGCGAAATGGGCAAAACACTCAAACCGGAGCGCGGAGAGGCCGGAACAATTGGGCAAATTGAAGCAAAATCTGCCCTTTTCTCCGGGAATTTCCGGAGCAGCCGCACCGCGCCGGGGCCTCACAGCCCTCTCTCCAGAGTATTTCATTGCGGAATTCCGGCCGGCAACCGCGTTTTGGGCGCCGGCCGGAGGACTGGCAGATTAGTAATGTAAGGTTTTGTGCTAAGGAATGGGATGATGCGTATCGCGGAACGGTGTGTACTGTCGTTGACGGTATGGAAGTTCCACTTCTGACAACTTTTGGAGTTAAAACTGAAGAAGCTGGTAAGAGAATTTGGAGAGAAATTCAAAATGTGTCAAGCAACTTCGGCTTAGACAAAAAGATGAATCACAGACCACGCGCCCCATTTGTGGCAGATTTACTTTACGGCTTTATTCCGAATTCCCAAACATTTGAGTTCTTTTCGAGCGGGATGAGCGGCTCTTTCTGTAAGTACATGGGATGGGCGTTTCTCTTCCCGGAGGTCATTAGCGAAGATGAAGCTATATCGAGGTGCGATTTTGAGAACGATCTGAGTAATCAATGGAGGGATTTTGTGAAGGAATTTAGTTTTGATATGGAAGCAGAGGCCGACAGGGCTGAAATGATGGATGAGGCTGTAAAGCGGATGGAGATGCTTGGGTTGCCAAAGGATACCATTAATGAATTCAAGAATAGTGGGCGGTCGCGCTTTGGGATGGAAAACGGACGGCGCTTCCCATTGAGCGACTCAGAAAAGGAACAGATCCAGAAGCTGGAAAAGAATGGGAAGAATTTGGTCTATGCAGTTATTCGAAACGATAGCCGCTATGGAAAAATGGTAAACTACATCATGGTCAGCCGCTATAAATGCGATTGGGAGTTAGAACGTCGAAGTATTATGGATCGAAACCATGTCATTGCGCATGTCCACAATCGTGACTGTCCAGGCTGGTCTGAAACGGGAATTATAGAAGTGAAGCGTCTTCCTGAAGGGATGCTTGATCGTAAAATGCTATAGAAGACCGTATTGCAATGGCAATGGAGCATGTCGACCTATCTGGCAAAGTACAGAACAATACAGACACAATTATTTAGATAATTGCGAAACTCCGAGAACAGAAAATTGCAGTTAGTTCACTGAACAGCGAAACCAGACGAATTTAGGAACAAATTAAGACGAAATCCTCTTTCAGATGCCATATGAGGTGGAGGAAACACCTAAAATACCGAAGCTGGAAAGCGTTGATATTACTGATTTTTCGGAGTTTTGCAATCAACTATCACAATTATTAAGAAAGGAGACCGCCACGCATATGTCGAAACGCACCGAAGCTCAGGTGCTGGAAGACGTGACACAAGAATACATCGAAAGTCTGGACATAACCAACCTGCCGTCACTCTATGATATGATAGGCGAACTGATGGCCCGCACAATCGATGAATACGAACTGGAAAACTCCGTAAAAGCAAAAGGCCAGAAATGGCCCATCCCGAGAGACCTTCAGAATATCCAGATTGCCCTGATGATATCCGCTATCTATCCAATCTGCTGTATTGCCTGCGCGGGCTACGAAGCCGACCCAGCATATGACCTGCTCGGCGTATACATGTCAGAAGGCGATAACAGAGGGCTCTACGTGACGGACGACACGACAATCCAGCGCATCATCCGTCAGTTCCGGTCTAATATCCGCATCGCTGATATTAACGAAGTCATTTCCGAGATTCGTTCGTACGTGCCCCGGCGCTTCCGCTGCACTGAACCCCATCTCATAGCCGTTAACAACGGCATTTTCGACTACACCGCCAAAAAGCTATGGCCTTTCACTCATAAACTGGTATTCCTGTCAAAATCCCGCGTGGACTACGATGCCTACGCATTGAACCCCATCATCCATAACAACGAGGACGGAACCGACTGGGACGTCGAGACCTGGATGGAATCCCTGTCCGACGACCCTGAAATCGTACAGGTCCTCTGGGAAATCCTCGGAGCAATCATCCGGCCCCATGTCAGGTGGAATAAATCCGCATGGCTTTACTCCGAATCCGGAAACAACGGCAAAGGCACGCTCTGCGAGCTGATGCGTGCGCTCTGCGGCCCTGGGACTTATGCCAGCATCCCGTTGTCCAATTTCAGCAAAGACTTCATGTTGGAACCCCTGACCCGAGCCACGGCCATCATCGTCGACGAGAACGACGTCGGAACATACATCGACAAAGCTGCAAATCTAATGAGCTGCTTGGCGAGGCCGTCGCTGCCGGGCGTACCGAAAGAGCTTTCCAGCCAGGACGTGACGGCACGCTCATACGCGCCCTGGTACTGCCAAAGTATGGGGTCGCGTCCATTCTCCCTGCTCTCCGTGTCGGCCACATCAAACACGTACCGCAGGAATATCCGGCCGTCGCGGTAACGCAGCAGGGCGATGCCCTTGGAACCGGCCCGGATACGGCGGCCCATGCGGTTGTTCCAGAGGTCGAACTCAGCGCAGGCCGTGGCGGCGGGGCGCTGGGTGTAGATCATGACCTGATCCATAAACCGGTATTTGTAAAACTGCCCCGCCAGGACCAGGAACCTGTTCCAATCTTTGATTTGCGCGGTCAGGTTCTGCGTAGCGTGATCTGCCATCTGGCGGTACATCTCGGCTTTTGTGGGCATCTGCGGCACTCCCTTCTGAATAAAAAATAGAATCTGTAACCGCCCTTGGAGCCGCGCAAAGCGGCTCACCGCTTCCTATGCCAGCCCGTCCGGCTGGTGATGATATTTTTGGAGGTATTCGTTCCAATCCTTACCCAACGGAGGTAAATGCTTTTCCGTTTCGTAGCCGCGAGCCTGATACTTCGCCGTCAGCTTTCCAGCGGTCTCTTGCCCATGTTCATCTGCATCCAGGCAGAAAATGGTCAGCCTGATATGCGGATTCTCCCGGAGATACGTTTCCAGAGGGCCGTCGTACAGGCCGCAGAGTGCCACGGCGTTGGTACGGCCATAGATCGTGAGCCAGCTCATGAGGTCGATGGGTGATTCAAACACATGGACACTGTTCAAAGCCGGATTACAGGGCAGGCGGAACGCAATGCTTTTGTCGCTGCCAGCAGCGTCACCCTTGAAATCGCCCCATGTTCCCCGCTTAGCTGCGAACACAGGCTTTCCGGCGCTGTCGCGTCCCACGAACACGCAGTTGTGGTATGGCGTGTCCTCGTAGAGCAGGCCCGCTTCGATGAAATGGCTGATAATGTCAGGAGCGATGCCCCGCCCTCGCAGGTAGGCGCGTACACGCTCGTTGTCGCTGTTGGGCGGCGGGAGAACGAACGCAGGCCGCTCCCGCTGGGGAGGCGGCCTGCTTCGGCATATGGGCGGAGGATTAGAAGAATCCATGGGGCAGCTGTTGAACGCCAAGAGAAATTGAACAGCATCCGCGAATGGCATCCCGTGAAAATGCCGGAGGAACTCAACAGCATCGCCACCCCGGCTTTCTGAGTAACGATACCAGGTGCGGCGGCCCTTGATACGCAGGCTGTCCATCTCCCTGGTGGTATAGTAGCGGCCAACCCGTTTGACGTGATAGCCCAGGCTGTTCAGCAAGTCCGGCAGGTCGGTATCGTTGGCGGTGTCGATCTCCCTGTCTGTATAGTGCCGGTACGGGGGACCGGTTTGGACCTGATACACTTCCTTTCCTCCTTTGTTTGCTGTTACGCCGTCAGTTTGACCGGCGCGTGGATGGTCTTGACGCCGCTGCTCGTCCAGGCGGAGCCGCACATCCCGTAAACGGAGCCGATGGAATAGCCGTCGCCGCCGTCCGGCAATGCCGACCGGATGTACTTGATGGGCAGCTTCACATCGCGCTCCAGTTGAATCTCAAAGACGCTCCCGCCGCCGTTCCAGGGGTCGTACAGCCCGGCTTCTGTATTTTTGTCGATGATGATGTACCCGCAGTACGGATCATCACTGCTGTCATAGTGCCGGCCGTTCCGGTCCTGCAATTTAATCAGCCGGTTCAGCTCCAGCAGCTGCGCCAGGGTCAGCTCCACCAAGAATGTGACTGTACTCATGGCAGAGGACAGATTTGCCAGCTCCACCCGCATGGATTCCAGAAAGCTATTGGGATTTGCCATATCGCCCTTGCACAGGACCCGCCTCAACCTGCCCTTGGTATAGCCCTGGGTCTTTGCCAGCCATGCAATGCCCGCCCTGGCGTCGATGGGTTCATTGTATGCGCCGTACCAGCAGGGATGGACGCTGTTGAGGGTGTAATCAACATTGCCATCCCCGGTGTCGATCATGATATTGACGCGGAACGTCTGCTTTGTGAAATGCTCCTCCGGCAGCTTGAACCACACCAGCTCTTGCAGCACGTCGAGCAGCCTGTCCCCGTCCTCGCCGGGAAGACCCTCCGGGTACGGGCCGTCGCTGGCGGTCAGTTTGGCGCGGACCTCCTTCTCCAGTTCCTCCCCCAGCGTCCATTGGCAGTCCTGATACCACTCGTCCAGCTGCTCCCAGAAAGTTTGCATAGGGTCGTCGGACCGCAAGATTTTTATGGCTGTCCTCTTGTCCATCTCATCCCGGTAATCGGCGTCAATCTCGTAGGCGAACGTGCCGTCCGGCTGGCGGTCATAGCCCAAGAGCGTGTCCAGAATATTAGAAATGGCTTGTTCCAGCTTCTCCATGTTAGAAAATCCCTCCTTAATATGGATGCGCTCATATCTCGCTATTGTAGACGTTAAAATCAAACCCATCGTCGGGGACCGGCTCCACCCACAGCTGGCAAGCGGTATCGCTGCCGTACTTT
>JAAZZJ010000081.1:8843-9135 GCA_014237695.1 Oscillospiraceae bacterium
GAAGTGTCCGCGAACACGACACCGCACCGTTTCCCCAGCGGGGTCCCGGTGCGGCGGTGGCAAACTGTCATGCAAAAGAAATATGCGTTTTTGTTCATGTCATTCCCTCCCCAGGATTTCCAGACGCGCCCGCTCCAGGTCGTGGCTGAGGCGGGGGTCGGCCTGGATGTCTTCTGGTGTGTAGCCTAGGGCGTCCAGTGTTTCGGAGAGGTCCATCGGGCAGCCGTACTCATAGTTTTCCAGTTCGTACAGGAACATTTCGTAGATGAAGCCATCGCCGGTCTTGTCGCCG
>JAAZZJ010000082.1 GCA_014237695.1 Oscillospiraceae bacterium
CGGAGCGCTGCTGGAAATATCTCAAGAGCCAGAACAAGCCCTGCATCGTCTACGTATCCAAGGAGGACGAGGAAAACGCCAACTTCTCCGAGACCCTGGCCGCCCTGCGTGAGAAGCTGTCCAAATCCATCGCCCCCGTGGTGGCTCCCATCTGGGACAGCAATAAGCGCACCATCGGCATCATCGACGTCATCAACCGCAAGGCCTACCAGATGCCCGAGAACAAGAAGGGCGCAAAGCGGGTGGAAATTCCCATCCCCGACAGCAAGCAGGCCGTTCTGGACGAGCTGTATGGCGAGCTGATGGAGGCCGTGGCCGAGACCAGCGATGAGAAGATGGAGAAATTCTTCGAGGGCGAGCCCTTCACCAAGGACGAGATCATGGAAGGCCTGAAGATCGGCGTCAGAGAGGGCACCCTGGCCCCCGTGGTCTGCGGCTCCGCCCTGACGGGCCTGGGCACCGAGATGCTTCTGTCCACCATCATCGACCTGGTTCCCTCCTCCCTGGAGATGCCCGCCGAGGAAGCTGCGGACGAGTCCGGCGAAAACGCCGTCCAGGTCAAGCGCGACCCCAACGGCCCCACTGCCGCCATCGTCTTCAAGACCATCTCCGACCAGTACGGCAAGTATTCCCTGGTGAAGGTCATCTCCGGTAAGATTACCAGCGACATGTCCCTTTATAACCCCGACACCGGCAAGACCGAGAAGCTGGGCCGCCTGTATACCATCAAGGGCAAGAAGAACGAGGAGGTCAAAGAGATCTCCTGCGGCGACATCGGCGCCATCGCCAAGATGGACCGCCTGAAGACCGGCGAGACCCTGTGCGACCCCAAGCGCGTGGTAAAGCTGGCCCCCGTGGCGTTTGCGGAGCCCTGCTATTCCCGCGCCATCGCCCCCAAGACCCGGGGTCAGGATGAGAAGGTGGGCACCGGCCTTATCCGCCTCAACGAGGAGGACCCCACCTTCAACGTGGTCAACAACGCCGAGACCCATCAGGTCGTTGTCTCCGGCGCGGGCGACATCCAGATTGACGTGCTGGTGAGCAAGCTGAAGAGCCGCTTTGGCGTTGAGGCCGAGCTGGATACTCCCCGGGTGGCCTACCGCGAGAAGATCCGCAAGCAGGTCCGCAAGCAGGGCCGCCATAAGAAGCAGACCGGCGGCAGCGGCCAGTTCGGCGATGTCCATATTGTCTTTGAGCCCCAGGATGAGCAGGAAGACATGATCTTCGCCGAGGAGGTCTTCGGCGGCAGCGTGCCCAAGAACTTCTTCCCCGCCGTTGAAAAGGGCCTCCGGGAGGCCTGCGCCCACGGCGTGCTGGCGGGCTATCCCATGGTGTTTTTGAAGGCTACCCTGGTGGACGGCTCCTATCACCCGGTAGACTCCTCCGAAATCGCTTTCAAGACCGCCGCCCAGCTGGCCTACAAGGCCGCCCTGCCCGAGGCCTCCCCTGTTCTGCTGGAGCCCATCGGCGAGCTGAAGGTCACCATTCCCGACAGCTACATGGGCGATATTCTGGGCGACCTGAACAAGCGCCGGGGCCGCGTCATGGGCATGAACCCCACCGGCAACGGCGACCAGGTCGTAGAGGCCGAGGTTCCCATGGCGGAGATGATGACCTACGCCATTGATCTCCGCTCCATGACCCAGAGCCGCGGCAGCTTCACCTTCCACTTCGTCCGCTACGAGGACTGCCCGGCGGCCGCCCAGGAGAAGGCCATCGCCGAGGCCAAGGCCCTGGCGGAGGAATAATAAGTAAAGCAATGGATGATGAAGGCCCCGGGCGTTTGCCCGGGGCCTCCTGTGCGCTGCTATCTGTCTTTGTATATGGGACAGTTCTCATAGGCGTCACAGTAGTCACAATCACAGATATGCTTTACTTTTGTGTCGTCAAGTTCCATCTTTATACCCGTCAATTCGCAAACAGCCCAGTCGGCTTTCATGGCAATTGGGACAATGTACTCCATGCGGAGTTTGGGACATCTGGACATGTGGTTTCCTCCTTGTTATTGTATGAATTATTTTCTTTACAAGCCAAAAACTGACCGCATTTCTTTATTCTAAGCAATTAATTCGTCTAAAATGTCTATGATGCACTGGTAATATCTTTGTTCGGCTTCAGCGCTCCCACGATCTAAACTGAGAGAAGTAAGCCCTTCTTTAATTATAGAGCCGACTTTATAGCGTACACCTCGACCTTTTCGTGAGGCTCTGCACGCATCTACAACGCCCGCTTTTTTCATTTGGGGACTTTGGCCAAAATCATTCACGGAGACAAACGTATATGCTCCACTTCGGGAAATCCGAATGCAGAATTTAAAATAGTCATCTTTATGGTCAGGATGATACATGACCAGACAGGGTTCATCTGCAATATTGAAGTTCAGAAAACTGTCTTTTCCTACATCATCGGGATAAAAGGCAACTGGAATGCCAAACTCTTCCGCTTTTTCTGAAATGGCTGCTTGGATAGAATCGAAGGTAATTTCAAGGTTTCTGTATCGTACCTCCGGACGAAATTCCCTAAGTTGTCTTTTCTGAACCATATTACATGCCTCCTAAAAGTTGTTTTTACTACAGAATTTTTGTTCCGTGGTAATCCGGAAGCAACGGCCTCTGATTCTATTATTTTTCTAAATTAAAATTATGGGTGAATTTAGATTATCTCTTTAGAAGTTCTTATATGTCGGTATAGCCCGTATTTTCGGGCTTTCCCGGCATTTTAGATATGGGGAGAAGTTCTCATATATCCTCAAAACCTTTTAGGTTTTCCCTCTCAATGGTAGTAAAAAAAGTAGTAAATTCTGCTGGCGGCTATGCAATCAGCCTTTCCATTTCAGCCCTTGCGGAAGCGAAAGTTGCGTGTGCGTAATAGTTCAGTGTCATGGTGATATTGGAGTGTCCCATGATATACTGTAACGCTTTCGGGTTCATTCCGGCATTGGCTAAGTTGGTACAGAACGTATGGCGTAGGGTGTGGGGTGTCATTACTTTGGGTAAGGTTTCCTCGTGGCTCTTGTTGTACTTTTTTGTAAGCCCCCGAAACATGGTAGCATAATTCACATTCGTTTTCGGGCAGCCGTCCCGGTTGAGGAAAAGGAAATTGCTGTAACCGTCAATGGTGATCTGCTTCGCTCCCTTGCGGTTCTCCAACACGCGCCCCAACGCTTCATACACTTTTTCACTCATTGGGATTTGTCTGATACCGCTCTGCGTTTTGGGCTTCTCTATGTAGTAGCCTGTTTCCGCGCTCCTTAAAAGCTGGTGGTCTACATTGATTACCCGGTTTTCAAAGTCAAGGTCGGTTTCAGTCAGCCCGCAGAGTTCGGAAATCCTAAGCCCTGTCCCCAGCAGTATGATAACTTCGTCACGGTATTTCTGATAGACGCTATCACTTTGCATAAAAGATAAAAGGCTTTCTTCCTGTTCCGCTGTGAGGGGTACTTTTGGCTCTGTGTCGTCCTCGATCACGGTGTTGAGCTGGAAGTCAAAGGGGTTCTTCCTTATACAGTCGTCCTGTATCGCTGTGTAAAAAGCAGCTTTCAGAGAACGCTTGTCATTGCTTATGGTCTTGTAGGATATTCCCTTTTCTTTCATGCGCAACGCCCATTCTTTCGCGTCGGACAGCTTCACACTGTCAATGGGGCAGAAACCAAGTTTATCCGCTTCCAGCAGCTTCATCAGCCGCTCGCGCCCCTTTGTGGTGTTATGCCTTACATTCCCCCGGTGGCGGTTCTGCTTTGCGTAAAGCTCGCAGACAGTCATTTTCTTTCCGATTGTGTCTATCCCGTCGTCAAGGTCTTTCTGTATCTCTTTTTCCTTTTCTCTAAGGGATATGTCGTCACGCTTCCCGGCTGGGGTCTTGTCCGTAGGCACTAACTTCCACGCATAGACAAATTGCACTTTACCAAAAGTATCGGTATATTTGTAAGCATATCTCCCGTCTTTTCTCTGGCTCTCTCCCGAACGCAAAATGCGGTTTCTATTATCACGTCTTTTCTCCGACATTGTTTTTGCTCCTTTCCGTGTCGGAAAGAGCCTTGATATGCCTGTATCTATTATAGCATATTCAAGGCTCTTTTTCACTATATTTTTCGCTAAATTGCGTCCAGTGTGTCAATGATCTTTTCAAACTGTTTCCTCTTGATCTGAATACGGTTGCCGTTCAAGATCACCCAGCCCGCCGTGGGATTTTCTTCTGCAAGTTTCCGCAGCTTGTTTTCCCCAATGCGGAAATATTTTGACGCTTCCTCAATGGTAAGCGTGTACTTTTCCCAAATAGGCACATCAGCATTGTTCATTCTAACTAAAACCAGGCGGTTTCGTTCAAAATCGAAGCCTTTCCGGGAGAAATCATCACCTACACAGGGCAGAAGGAAGGGGGATATCAGGGGTGAATTCGGGCATTTTCCCTTCGAAGAATCCCTCTAAAAGGGGCTGAATTGGGGGAGGTTTGGGCGATGGAAATAAGGGATTTTTGCACGAAGGATACCCCGAAAAGGGAGGAAATCGGAGGGGCCTGGAGGTGGAAAAATGGGAACAAAAAAGGGCCGCAGCAACAAATTGCTACAGCCCTTTCGGGTGTCAGTATTTGCAAGACATTATGCGCGTCTTATTTCAGACGTTATCAAAAATCCTTACTTCACCAAGGAAGCGATCTCCTCGGCAAAGTTTTCCTGCTTCTTTTCGATGCCCTCGCCCTTCTCAAAACGGACGGCGTCCAGCAGACGCACGGTGACGCCGGCAGCCTTAGCCACGGTGTTCATATACTGCTCTACAGTCATCTCGCCGTCCTTGACAAAATCCTGCTGGAGCAAGCAGTTCTCGGCATAGAACTTGTTGAGCTTGCCCTCCACAATTTTCTCCTTGACCTGGGCGGGTTTGCTGGCCATCTTGGGGTCGTTGTCCATCTGAGCCAGCATGATGCGCTTCTCCTCCTCCAGGACGTCGGGGGTCACCTGGCTCTTGTCCCAGAAGCGGGGGTTCAAGGCGGCAATCTGCATGGCCAAGTCCTTGCCCATCTCAAGCACCTTGTCAGTGGCCTCTCCGTCCACAGCCAGATTCACCAGCACACCGATCTTGCCGCCGGCATGGATATAGGGAACGCTGACACCCTCGGGGAAGCGGGCGAAGCGGCGGACCTTGATATTCTCACCGATGACCAGGACCATCTCCTGCTGCTGCTGGAGAACCGTCAGATCGGTACCGTTATACTTGCAGTCCATAAGGGCGTCCAGATTGGCAGGAGCCTGAGCGGCCACGGTGGCGGCTACGCCCTTGACGAAGTCTACAAACTTCTCGTTCTTGCCCACGAAGTCGGTCTCGGCGTTGACCTCAACCACTACGCCCACGTTGTTGATAACAGCGGCATAAGCCATGCCCTCGGCAGCAATGCGGCTGGCCTTCTTGGCAGAAGCGGCCAGACCCTTCTCCCGCAGGAACTCCACGGCCTTGTCCATGTCGCCGTCAGAAGCGGCCAGAGCCTTCTTGCAGTCCATCATGCCCACGCCGGTCATTTCCCGCAGGTTCTTTACGTCAGCAGCTGTAAAAGCCATAATGTTATTCCTCCATAGATAAATAGTAATAGTATTTCCCGTCATTCAGGAAAAATGGGGCGGGACACTCCCGCCCCACAGGGTTTTTTATGCGGTTTACTCAGCCGCAGGAGTCTCTGCAGGCTCCTCGTTCTGCTCGCCCTGACGGCCCTCGATCATGGCATTGGCCATGATGGAAGAGATGAGCTTGATGGCGCGGATGGCGTCATCGTTGCCGGGGATGGCGTAGTCGATCTCGTCAGGATCGCAGTTGGTGTCAGCGATGGCTACCACGGGGATACCCAGCTTGTGAGCCTCGGCAATGGCGTTGCGCTCCTTGCGGGTATCCACGATAAACAGGGCGCCGGGAAGACGCTTCATCTCCTTCACACCACCCAGATACTTCTCCAGCTTGGCGATCTCACCCATATGCTTGATGACTTCCTTCTTGGGCAGCATGTCGAAAGTGCCGTCTTCCTGCATCCGCTTGAGCTGGTTGAGGCGGTCCACACGGGTGCGCATGGTCTTGAAGTTGGTCATCATGCCGCCCAGCCAGCGGGCGTTCACATAGTACATGTTGCAGCGGGCGGCCTCCTCCTTGATGGCCTCCTGCGCCTGCTTCTTGGTGCCGACAAACAGCAGGGACTCACCGTTCTCGCTGAGCTGGCGGACGAAGTTATAGGCCTCCTCCAGCTTCTTGACGGTCTTCTGCAGGTCGATGATATAGATGCCGTTGCGCTCCGTGTAGATGTAGGGAGCCATCTTGGGGTTCCACCGGCGGGTCTGGTGTCCGAAGTGGACACCGGCTTCCAGGAGCTGCTTCATCGATACGACGCTTGCCATGGTTGTTGTTTCCTCCAAAATTTAGTTTTTACCCTCCAGGACCATCAACCGCCCGGCTAACCGCCGACGGCTGTGCAGTAACCACGTAAACAGTCATGCACAATCGGATTTTACGCAGCCACTCAATGCAGCTGGGTAAAAACGTGGGCGGCACCGGCTGGACGTCCGGCCCTGTGCGGAATCTGGGATATTATAGCACATCCCCGCCAGGATTGCAAGGGTATTTTTCATAAAAAACCAATATTTTTCACAAAAAAGGTAAAGCGCCGGGAAAGGGCGGAAAAACCGCCTCCCGGCGTGGGACAAAGCCTCCGGTCAGGGGTTATTGCGGCCTTCCTTCCCTGATCCGCTTCAGGTCCTCCATGGTGTACAGCGCCAGGCTCAGCAGGATACTGGCGGCGCCCGCCAGCACCAGGAGCATTGAGACAGCCTGAGGAACGCCGTACCAGACGATGTGGGTGAAAATGACAGCGTAGAGGACACAGGTGGCCAGCTTTCCGTGCCAGGAGGCACTGTATACCGAGCCCGTCCGCCGGATGACCAGAAGGCCCATAACGGTCATGACGGTCTCCTTGACCACCAGCACCCCCAGCAGCCACCACACCGCCCGGAACCGGGTCAGCAGGCAGACCAGAGCCGCCGTCTGCGTCAGCTTGTCCGCAATGGGGTCCAGCACCTTGCCAAGGTCGCTGACCATATGGAAGCGCCGTGCAATAAAGCCGTCCGCGATATCCGTGACCCCGGAGAGCAGCAGCACCCAGGCGGCCAGCAGATAGTCCTGTTTTCCGCAGTACAGCCACACAATCAGGGGAATGAGCAGGATACGGAACACGCTGAGCAGATTGGGAATGGTCAATATCTGTTTGCCTTTGTCCGGCATAGGTCTCGCCTCCGATTGCTTTCCAGGAATTTGGTTCGCTCCATACTATAGCGAAATCGAGGCGTTCCGTCAAGGGTGAGGGGCGAAGTTTAAGGAAATACAAAGAAAAATGTAAATGCAAAAAAAGAGCCCGCGCCTCGCAGGTACACAGGGCACAAGCTCTTCAAATCCTGTAACGCGCAGATAGCAGATAGTGCCAGCACACAGAAGTATGCGCCTTGTCAGGAATGTCTCTGATACTCCAGCAGGTCCTCAATCCGGCAGTCCAGCACGCAGCAGACCTTTGCAAAAAAGTTCAAATCGACCATCTGCACATCCCTGCTTTTATAATAACGTGTAACCACATCGTACTTTGTACCAGTAAGTTTGCATAAACGATTCCTGGTAATACCGCGGCTGTCCATGACCTCTGCCAGCTTTACTCTGATGCTCCCATATTCTTCTGTTTGGTAATGCACAATCCCCTGCAAGTCATCCACAGTCCGCTCCCCCCTTTTAGATAAATTGTATCATAAATTCTCCCTATTGACATTTACCTTGTATTAGTATATCCTTATATCGGGGTAATTATAAAAGCATATCAAAGGAGGGCGAGCGGTATGAGTCCAGCTGCAAAAGGGAAGCGGCAGGTCGTATTAACCTTGTCAACGGAAGCATATGAGAAGCTCTGGGAGTTAGCAACGGAAAACGACCGCACACTGGCCGGCTATTTAATTTTACAGTCATCTGCGGAATCTAGACACCAAAAGGCAAGAAAGTATTTCGTGAATAGACACAAAATCCCCGCCCCGTGCCCTGATATGCAGGGAACGGGGCGGGGATTTTGAAGGACCTTATTTTCTTATTTCGCCGCTTCCTTCCCAGCCATGGACCGCAGCACCATCAGCACGCCGACCGTCAGCACGGCACCCAGCGCCAGACAGATAATGGCGTTCTGGACGAACCCGGCAATGATGAAGCACACGAAGCTCACCGCCGCCACCGTGATGGCGTAGGGCAGCTGAGTGGACACGTGGGTCACATGGTCGCACTGCGCGCCTGCGGAGGCCATGATGGTGGTATCGGAGATGGGGGAGCAGTGGTCGCCGCAGACGGCGCCGGCCAGGCACGCGGAGATGCCCACGGTCAGCAGGGCGCTGTTGGGATCGAACACGGACACCACGATGGGGATCAGGATGCCGAAGGTGCCCCAGCTGGTGCCGGAGGCAAAGGCCAGCACGCAGGCCACCAGGAAGATCACGGCGGGCAGCATGGCGTACAGGAAATTGGACGCGCCCTTCATGACGCCTTCCACGAACACGTCCGCGCCCAGGGCGCTGGTCATGCTCTTCAGGCTCACAGCCAGGGTGAGGATGGTGATGGGGGGCACCATGGCGATGAAGCCCTTGGGCACGCAGGCCATGGCGGCCTTGAAGGTCAGCACGCGGCGGGCCACCAGGTAGATCACGATGAGGATCAGGCTCAGTAGGCCGCCCCAGGGCAGGCCGATGAAGGCGTCGGTGTTGCCGAAGGCTCCGATGAAGTCTCCGGCGCAGTCCGTACCGCCCCAGGCGTCCACGCCGAAGAAGCCGCCCACGTAGATCATGCCCACAGTACACAGCACGAAGAGGATCACCACGGGGATGATGAGGTCGATAACCTTGCCCTTGGGGCTGCCCTCGTCGGTCTCGCTGTTCTCCAGAGCGCCCAGCTCGCCCTTGAGCCTGGCGTTCATCTCATGGAGCTTCATGGGGCCGTAGTCGAACTTCATCACAGCCAGGGCAATGATGAAG
>JAAZZJ010000083.1 GCA_014237695.1 Oscillospiraceae bacterium
CACTGGGCCGATGCCGGTACCTACTTCTGCGCACAGTCCTACCGATAGTGCTGGTTGCCGCGCGGCACGCGGCACGAAAAGATAATCATGATCTTGAGCGGGGAACGAACCCATCATCAAACAGGATCGGTCCATGCGTCTTTTCCCACGTCTCGATATGCCGGATAATGAGCTGCTCAATCTCCTTGTTGGCAGAACGACCCGAGCGGTCCGCAATATATTTCAGCTTATCCATAATCTCCGACGAAATTCGCAGGCCATACTGCGGCTTTTTATGTGGGGCATTTGGCATACCAGCTACCTCCTATTGTCAATATGACAACATATAGACAACAGCTCTCACACTGTTCCTCTTCTCCGGACCTCCTCCAAAAGCTTCGGCTGTATCTCCGGATACGTCCAATTCCCCTCCAGAGGCTCCTCCAGCAGAAAAATCTCCTCAATTTCGCTATGTAGCTCCCCAAAAGAGGAAACCTCCGCATAGTACAGTCCGCCGAAGCTCTCACCATCATCCCGCACCACGGAATACACGCACACGGGCCGGAGGCTGAACACCTCCGCCCCCGTCTCCTCCCGCAGCTCCCGCGCGGCGGTCTGGTCCACGCTCTCCCCCGGTTCCCGATGCCCCCCGGGGATCTCCAGAGTAGTCCGCTCCCTATGCCTGCAAAACACCCATTTCCCCTCGGACCGGGCCGCGATCACCGCGAATTTCAGCAGCGCGTCGTCCACCTCGTCATAAAACCGGACTTCCCTAATCATACGTATCCTCCAGCATCTCCGTATACCGCCCCATAGCGGCCTTCACATCGCTCCACGCGAACCCCCGCCGGAGCAGCGCGTCACTGACCCGCTTCTTCTCCCTCGGATCAGACAGCTCTCCCCGGCACTTCTTCCGGATCAACTGATCCAGCACCTCCGCCGCCTCCGGCAGCTCCTCCAGAGCCTCGTCCCACAGCGACCGGTCCACGCCCCTCCGGCGCAGCTCCTCCCGGACCCGGGCGGGCCCGTAGCCCTTCCCGCCGTAGTGCCGCGCCAGCGCGGCGGCATAGCCCGCGTCGTCCACGGCGCCGATGTCCTCCAGCCAGTCCGCCGCCGCCTGGGCATCGGCTTCATCGCTGCCCTTCTTCACCAGCCGCCGGGTCAATTCCTTCTTGCTGAGCGCCCGGCTCCCGATGATATTAGCCGCCGCCGCCCTGGCAGAGGACGCCTTCACGGAGGCCATCACCGCCTCCAGCGTCTCCCCGTCCAGCTCCAGCCCGGCCCGGAGTCCAAACCGCAGCAGCTCCTCCTCCGTCACCCGCAGGATGTTCCCATCCTCCAGCCTGACCAGAAACCGCCCCTTCTTCCGCTCGGACCGCTTCACTTCCTCGATTCGTATCATACCAATAAAGTTTTTTTGACTCATTTTCTTTCAAGAGAAAGAATCAGATCCAGCTCTCGTCCACTTCCCGCTTCTTGTTCCGACTCATCAAAGCACCCACGACCTCCCGGACGCTATGCCCCTCGTACAGCACCCGGTAGGCGCATTCGCAGATGGGCATCTCCACCCCGGCCTTCTCCGCCAGCTGGTGGGCGCTGAGAGCGGCATAATACCCCTCTACCGTGGCCCCCACCTCCTTCATGGCCTCCTCCACGCTCTTCCCCTGTCCCACCAATATCCCGCACCGCCGGTTCCGGGAGTGCATGGAGGTACACGTCACGATCAGGTCTCCCATGCCGCTGAGCCCCGCGAAGGTCTCCTTCCGGCCTCCCAGGGCCACCCCCAGCCGGGCCATCTCCGTCATGCCCCGGGTCATGAGCAGGGCCTTGGTGTTGTCCCCCAGCCCCATGCCGTCGCTGACGCCGCAGCAGAGGGCCAGCACGTTTTTCAGCGCCGCCCCCAGCTCCACGCCCAGCACGTCGCTGTTGGTATACACCCGGAACCGTGGGCTCATGAACACGTCCTGTACCAGCTCCGCCGCCGCCATGTCCCTGGAGGCCGCCACGCAGCCCGTAGGTACCCTGCGGCCCACCTCCTCGGCGTGGGAGGGCCCGGAGAGGGCCACCACCCGGCCCTTGCCCTTCAGCTCCTCCTCGATGATCTGGGTCAGGCACAGCGCCGTGTCCTTCTCGATGCCCTTGGCCACGCTGACCACCACCGCGTCCTGCCGCAGCAGAGGCGCGGCCATCCTGGCCGTCTCCCGCACGGCGAAGGACGGCGTCGCCATCACCACGGCCCCGCTCTCCCGCAGGCTGTCCAGCGCCGCGCTCAGATGCAGCGCCTCCGGCAGCGGGACGCCCGGAAGCCTGGGATTTTCCCGGGCCTGCTCCAGCAGCGCGCTGCGCCGGGCCGAGTGGGACCACAGCGTCACGTCGTGCCCGTTATCCGTCAGCAGCAGCGCCAGGGCGGTGCCCCAGCCGCCGCTGCCCAGTACGGTGATCTTCATCCCTGCCGCCTCCTACCCCTGCTTTTTCTTATGCAGGGAGAATTTACTTTCCGTCCCGCTGAGCAGCCGCTTGATGTTGGCCCGGTGCTGCCACACGATCAATCCTCCGATGATAAAGGCCAGCACGATCACCCCGGTTTCCTCCGAAAAGCAGTACCATGTGATGAACGGGAAGCTGGCCCCGGCCCACAGGGACCCCAGGGACACATATTTCGTCAATACCGCCAGCAGGATAAACCCGCCCCAGACCACCAGGGCCACCCGCCAGTCGATCATGATGGCGATGATCCCGCCGGAGAGGATACCCTTGCCGCCCTTGAACTTAAACATGCAGGGGAACATATGCCCCAGCAGGCAGAACAGGCCCGCCCAGTACTTTGCGGGCCTGTCTCCCACAGTATAACATGCCCCGTCCCACAGATGGCGGCTGATCCAGACCGTGATAAGAACGGCGGCCGCCGCCTTGAGTACATCAATAAGAATCACCGTCAGCGTCAGCGGCCCGCCGAAGGTGCGGTGAAAGTTGGTGAGACCCGCGTTGCCGCTGCCGTGGGTGCGGACATCGTCCCGGAGGATATACTTGGAAATAATGACCGCCCCGTTGGAGCAGCCGAGGAAATAGGCAATCACCGCCGACAGCAGCGGAGCCCCTAAAAAGAGTTCTAAAGGCATAATTTACTCCTCCTTATCGCCCTTCTGGCGTATGGTCATACGGATCGGCGTCCCCTCCAATCCGAACACGCTGCGGATCTGGTTCTCCAGATACCGCTGGTAGGAGAAGTGGAACAGCCGCGCGTCGTTGCAGAAGCAGATGAAATGGGGCGGCTTGATCCCCGCCTGAGTCATATAATAAATTTTCAGCCGCCGCCCCTTGTCCGTAGGCGGCTGGACCCTTGTCTGGGCGTCCGCCAGCACGGAGTTGAGCATCCCGGTGGTGATCCGGGTGGCCGCCTGATTGTTCACATACTGGATCAGCTCAAAGAGCCGTTCCACCCTCTGCCCGGTCATGGCGGAGATAAACAGGACGGGGGCGTAGGTCATATACCCAAGGTCCCGGCGGATGTCCTCCCGCATTTTGTCCATGGTCTTGCCGTCTTTCTCGATGAGGTCCCACTTGTTGACCACGATGATGCTGGCCTTCCCGGCCTCGTGGGCCATGCCGGCCACCTTGGTATCCTGCTCCGTGACGCCCTCCTGGGCGTCGATGAGGATGAGGCACACGTCGGCCCGTTCGATCGCCATCTGCGCTCTTAATACGCTGTAGCGCTCGATGGCCTCGTCCACCTTGGATTTCTTCCGCATCCCGGCGGTGTCGATGAAGACGTACTTCCCGGTCTCGTTCTCAAAGTAGCTGTCGATGGCGTCCCGGGTGGTGCCCGCCACGTTGCTGACGATGGTCCTCTGCTGGCCCAGAATTTTGTTGGTCAGGGAGGACTTGCCTACGTTGGGCTTGCCGATAATCGCTACCTGGATACGGTCGTCGTCCTCCTCGTCGTCCCCCTCCGGGGGGAAGTATTTTACGCACTCGTCCAGCAGGTCCCCGGTCCCGTGGCCGTGGACCGCCGAGACGGCGATGGGGTCCCCCAGACCCAGGTTGTAGAACTCGTAGAAGTCCGGGTCTACGTTGCCGGTGGAGTCCATTTTGTTTACCGCCAGGACGATGGGCTTGCCGCTCCGCTGGAGCATCCCCGCCACCTCCTGGTCGGAGGCGGTGAGGCCCGTTTTGATATCGGTCAGGAATACGATCACGTCCGCGTGGCTGATGGCGATCTCCGCCTGCTCGCGCATAAAGGTCAGTATTTCGCTGTCGGTTCTTGGTTCGATTCCCCCGGTGTCGATAAGGGTGAATTTTCTTCCGTTCCAGTCGGATTCCCCATAGATCCTGTCTCTTGTTACCCCGGGGGTGTCTTCGACGATAGACAGTCTCTGCCCGATCAGTTTATTGAACAGGGCGGATTTGCCTACGTTGGGCCGGCCTACGATGGCGATGATTGGTTTCGGCATGGTTTACTCCTTCTTCGCGCCGTCCGGCGCGAGGGAAATTTGTTCTTGAATCGGCCCGGGGCTTTCCCAGCCCCGGACCCTGGGCCTACTTTTTGTGTGAACAAAAAGTAGGCAAAAAGTCACTTAAACCTGCGGTTTAAGAATCCCTCATTACGGGGGTTATTTAGTTTGCGCCCGAGGCACGGTCTAGTTTGGTCTACCGGCAGTACCGTCCGCTTCGTGCAACTTCAGTTTCTATTTCAGCGTGGTTATCGACGGCCCCTACCGTCTGGCGGGGTCAACTCCCCGGGGTTCTATCTGATGGACCTCCGGGTCCTCCGTCCGCCCCAGCAGGTAATCCACAGAACATCCCAGATAGTCGGCGATCAGTACCAGATTCCCGGAATAGATGTTGGATGTGGGCTTTTTTTTCCATAAATTAAACAAGCTATGCGAAATTCCAGTATCTTTCGCAACGCGATATGGCGTAATATTACGTTCCGCCAAAATCTTTAATATGATATCAGAATGTTCCATAGCTCACCACTTTCCGCCAAACAATAATTATTGTTCAATATATATTGACTAATCAATAATTTTGGCTTATACTATCTTATATCAATCAAAAGGAGGTCCCCCTCATGACCGATGTCATTCAAATTCTCTACGACAACCAGTGTTGCAAGCAGCCAGAGACAACCCCGGAGTTAGCGGAACTCTACCAACAAGAGCGTGAGGTTTTCGACAAAATCCACGCCGCCCTCGGCCTAAAAGCCCTCGACCAGCTAAACTACACCCAGTCCCAGATAAGCCACATTCTCGAGCTGGACTGCTTCCGCAAAGGCTTCCTCCTCGGCGCGGCATTGATCTTAGACCTTAAATTGCCCTCGTCACCGCAAAAAACGACTAGCAGGAACTCAGACCACTTGCCAAGATTTCCCGTAGAGGGTAGGGGCCGCCGGTAAGAATGCTAAAATAGAAACTGGAGTTGCACGAAGCGGACGGCAGTCAGGTTTAGACCGGACCGGCTGTGCCACGGGCGCAAAACAAATTGCCCCCGTAATCAAGGGATTCTTAAACCGCCAGGTTTAAGTGACTTTTTGGTTACTTTTTGTTCACACAAAAAGTAACCCCAGGGTCCGGGGCTGGGAAGCCCCGGGGTCTCGAATCGAAACAGCTCCCCGCGGCCCGAAGGGCCGCAGATCACTTCCGATCAAGAATAGCGTCCAGCAGGTCGAACCCATCCTGCTCCACCACCGTCACCGGCACCCCCAGCGCCTGCTCCACATCGGACACATGGAGATCGTCCAAAAAAACATCTCCCCCGTGCCGGAGCATATTGACCGGGATGAGCAGCCGCGCCCCCAGGTCCTTCCCCTTCAGCTGTGCGATCAGGTCCCCTCCGGTAATCAGCCCAGCCACGTCGATGGTATGGCCGAAAAAGTCGTTTACAATGGCAACGACCTGTCCGGACACGCCGGTCCGCTCCCTGGCCTTGTCCGCCAGCTCCTGCAAAAAGGGTCTGGCGCTGACGCCGGTGGCGATGGTATAGGACGAAGCCTCCGCCGTTCCGTCCTCCAGCCGCAGTCCCGCCTCGAACTCCGTGATGAGACTGCGCAGCATCCCCACGCCGTTCTCGATCTGGACGTAGTCCTCGTAATAGTCCTCCTCCGGCAGCGCCCGGCCCGCCCGGATATACAGCTCATCGGAGCAGAAGAACATCCTGGACCCGTACCGCTCCAGACACCGCGCCCCGAAGGCGTCCACCTGATCGATGACCTGTCCGGCGGTCTCCCGGTCCACGGCCTGGAGCTTGGACAGCCCCTCCCGGAATTTCGTCAGGCCCACCGGCACGATGGAGCAGCTGCTGAACCCCCACGCGGCCATGTCCTCCATGGTCCTCTGGAGCTGCTCCCCGTCATTGTATCCGGGGCAGAGGACGATCTGTCCGTTCATGACGATGCCCGCCTGCCCGAACCGCCGCATGGCTTCCAGACTCTCGCCCCCAGCCTTATTGCCCAGCAGGATGCTGCGCAGCCTGGGATCCGTAGCGTGGACGGAGACGTTGATGGGGCTGATGCGCAGGTCGATGATCCGCTGGACCTCCCGTGGGGAGAGGTTGGTGAGGGTGATATAGTTGCCCATGAGGAAGCTGAGCCGGGCGTCGTCGTCCTTGAAGTAGAGGGTGTCCCGGCACCCGGGAGCCATCTGGTCCACGAAGCAGAACAGGCAGTGGTTGGAGCATGGCCGGGGCTCGTCCATGAGGTAGGTCTCGAAGTTGAGTCCCAGCTCCGCCGCCTCCGGCTTTTTGACCCGCACCGTCCGTCGGGAGCCCTCCGGGGACTCCAGCACCAGCTCCGGGTCCCGGTCGTAGCCGAAGAAGCGGTAATCCAGCACGTCCTCCACGGCGTGACCGCCGATGGAGACAAGCCGTTCGCCGGTGTGCACTCCGGCCCGCTCCGCCGGGGAGCGATGGTCGATGGATGTGATGACTGTACTCATGGGGCCCTCCTGGATATCCTTGCTTGATAGATATGAGTATACTGTAAATTGTTCCCCATTTCAATATCTAATTCCACATATTCGCGGGCGGCCTCTTTTTTGCGGCGGGACCGGCCGAAAGAAATTCCGGAAAAACCCATGGTTCCCCTTGAACCACGGGAGAATTTTTGGTACAATGGTGGACAACGTTATATCCCCAAAAAGAGAAGGAGGAAACGATCCCAATGGACTATTTGAAGGAGTATCAGAAATGGCTGGACAGCGGCGTGCTGACTGCGGAGGAACACGCCGAGCTGGAGGCCATCAAGGACGATCCCAAGGAGATCGAGGGCCGGTTCTACGGTCCTCTGGAATTCGGCACCGCCGGACTGCGGGGCACTATGGCCATGGGCCTGCACCACATGAACATCTATGTGGTCCGCCACGCCACGCAGGGCTTCGCCAACGTCATCTGCGCCGAGGGTGAGAAGGCCAAAGAGCGGGGCGTGGCCATTGCCATGGACTGCCGCCTTCATGGCATGGAATTTGCCCGGGCCGCCGCCGAGGTCTGCGCCGCCGCCGGGATCAAAGTGCGCATCTTTGACGCCCTGCGGCCCACGCCGGAGCTGAGCTTCGCGGTGCGGCACTACGGCTGTCAGGCGGGCATCAACGTCACCGCCAGCCACAACCCTAAGGAATACAACGGCTACAAAGTCTACTGGGAGGACGGCGCCCAGCTGCCGCCCCAGCACGCCGCCGCCATCGCCAGAGAGCTGGAGAAGATCGACATCTTTACCGGCGTAAAGACCATGCCTTATGACGAGGCGGTGAAGGCCGGGCTCATCACCGTAATCGGGGAGGAGACCGACGAGGCCTTCCTGAAGGAAGTCATGGCAATGACTGTGGACGCCAACGCCATCCCCGCCGTGGCGGACAGCTTCAAGCTGGTCTACACGCCCTTCCACGGCTGTGGACACAAGCTGGTTCCCGAAGCCCTGAAGCGGGCCGGGGTGAAGCATCTGCTGTGTGAGCCGCAGCAGATGGTCATTGACGGCAATTTCCCCACCGTCAAGTCCCCCAACCCGGAGAATCCGGAGGGATTTTATCTGGCTATTGATCTGGCGAAGGCCAACGATGTGGACTTTATCCTGGGCACCGACCCGGACAGCGACCGGGTGGGCATCATGGTCCGGGACAAGGACGGCGAGTACAAGGTCATGACCGGCAACCAGACCGGCGTGGTGCTGCTGGACTACCTGCTGGGGGCCATGGAGCGCACCGGCAAGCTGCCCAAGAACCCGGTCGCCCTCAAGACCATCGTCACCACCGAGATGGCGAAGGCGGTGGCGCACAGCCACGGGGCGCAGTGCTACGATACCTTTACCGGGTTCAAGTTTATTGCGGAGAAGAAGAACGCGCTGGAGGAGTCCGGCGAGGGGAAGGTTGTCTTTTCCTACGAGGAGAGCTACGGGTACATGCTGGGCGATTTTGTCCGGGACAAGGATGCAGTTACCGCTTCCCTGCTGCTCACGGAGATGGCCGCGTATTACTACGCTAAGGGCATGACGGTGCTGGACGCCTATCAGGCGCTGTGCGAGAAGCACGGTTTCTATGGTGAGAAGACGCACAATCTGGTGATGCCCGGCCTGGATGGCCTGGCGGACATGGCAAAGCTCATGAAGGGGCTGCGGGAGGCCCCGCCTGCCGAGATCGCCGGAGTGAAGGTCCTTCAGTTCAAGGACTATGCAGACGGCAGCGTGGTGGAGTGCGCCACCGGCGCAAAGTCCACTATGGAGCTTTCCGGTTCCAACGTGCTGCGGTTCGAGCTGGAGGATGGCACGTCGGTCATCGTTCGTCCCTCCGGGACGGAGCCCAAGATCAAGGTTTATGTTTTGACCAGGGGGGCTGATCCCACCGGGAGGGATGCCAACATCAGGAAGTATGGCGAGTGGGTCGATACCTTGAAGAAGTGATCTGCACTTTGGCCCGGGGCCTGCGCGGCCCCGGACG
>JAAZZJ010000084.1 GCA_014237695.1 Oscillospiraceae bacterium
TGCTATGCCGAGCACGCCCACGCCCGCGGCGCGCCCCCAGTCGATAGCAGCACGCTCGCAGTCAATCGCCGTGCTATCGCCACCGCTGCCACCGTCGCCATCACCGCCGGCGGCACCAACCAGGGGAAGCTGCTGGGCATCGTCACCAGCCGGGATTACCGCGTCAGCCGTATGGACCCCGCCACCCGGGTCTCCGAATTCATGACCCCCTTTGAGAAGCTGATTACCGCCCCCGAGGGCACCAGCCTCAAGGAGGCCAACGACATCATCTGGGACCACAAGCTCAACTCCCTGCCCATCGTCAGCGCCGGCGGGCGGCTGCTCTATTTCGTCTTCCGCAAGGACTACGAACGCCACAAGGAGAACCCCGGCGAGCTGCTGGACGGCCAGAAGCGCTTCATGGTGGGCGCGGGCATCAATACCAAGGACTACGAGACCCGGGTCCCCGCCCTCATCGAGGCCGGCGCGGACGTGCTGTGCATCGACTCCTCCGAGGGCTACTCCTGCTGGCAGGCCAAGACCCTGGCCTTCATCCGGGAGCGCTACGGCGATTCCGTCAAGGTGGGCGCGGGCAACGTGGTCGATAAGGACGGCTTCCGCTTCCTGGCCGAGGCGGGCGCGGACTTCGTGAAGGTGGGCATCGGCGGCGGCTCCATCTGCATCACCCGGGAGACCAAGGGCATCGGCCGGGGCCAGGCCACAGCCCTTATTGAGGTAGCGGCGGCCCGGGACGAATACTTTAAGGAGACCGGCGTCTACGTGCCCATCTGCTCCGACGGCGGCATCGTCCACGACTACCATATGACCCTGGCTCTGGCCATGGGGGCGGACTTCCTCATGCTGGGCCGGTACTTTGCCCGCTTTGACGAGAGCCCCACCAACCGGGTGCTGGTGAACGGCCAGTACATGAAGGAATACTGGGGCGAGGGCTCCAACCGGGCCCGGAACTGGCAGCGCTACGACCTGGGCGGCGGCCGGGGCCTGGCCTTCGAGGAGGGCGTGGACTCCTACGTCACCTACGCCGGCCCCCTGAAGGACAACGTGGCCAAGAGCCTCTACAAGGTGAAGTCCACCATGTGCAACTGCGGCGTGACCACCATCCCCGCGCTCCAGGAGAACGCCCGGCTGACCCTGGTCTCCTCCACATCCATCGTGGAGGGCGGCTATCACGACGTGGTGCTGAAAGCCCACGGCGGACAGTCCAACAACGGATGATCGTTTTCTCCCCGTGCTTCCGGGCACGGGGAGAATTTTTCCGGTAAAAGAAAATCCCCCGCCGGGGGTTGCGTTTACCGGGCAGGTCTGTTAAACTATTGACAAACAAATCCCGCCAAAGGAGATTGTCATGAAGGAAGAAGCCTCCCGCCCCCTGGAAGAGCAGCCGGACCACGCCTATATGCACCAGCACGGCATCCCCCACGAACATGGCCACGGCCATACCCACAGCCACACCCAGACCCGGGCGGTGGTCAACCGTCTGGCCCGGGCCATCGGCCACCTGGAGCGGGTCAAGGCCATGGTGGAGGAGGGCCGGGACTGTTCCGAGGTCCTGGTCCAGCTGGCGGCGGTCCGCAGCGCCATCAACAACACCGGCAAGGTGATCCTGAAGGACCACCTGGAGCATTGCGTGGCAGACGCTTTGGAGGCCCGGGACCGCACCGCCATCGACGAGCTAAACCGGGCCATCGAGCAGTTTGTGAAATAATGGGGCGGACTGTATGATCGGAGGCAGTAATTGTATGTGTTCATTTATCCGAAGAGCGGTTCCCGGAGATGAAGCGGCCCTTGCTTTCATCCAGACAGAAAGCTGGAAAGCCGCGTTCCATCAAATTCTTTCTCCTGAGCTGTTGAAAAAACTGACGAATATTGAGCAGGGCGAAGAAATGTACCGGCGCCTGCTTCAGGAACACAGAGGGAATGGCTATATTCTTTCTGTCGATAACAAGCCGCATTGCATCGCCTGGTGGGATTCGGCCCGGGAGCAGGATATGCCGGGATATGCGGAAATCATCTGTATCCACAGCCTGCCCGGAAACTGGCATCGGGGCTATGGCAGCCAAATGATGGACAGGCTGCTTGCAGATATCGCCTGCGCAGGGTACTCAGATGTCATGCTCTGGGTCTTTGCAGATAATGAACGTGCCAGAAGGTTCTATGAGGCCATGGGATTTCGTGAGACGGGCAAAACACAGCCGGCATACGAAACTTTGGAGATATGCTATGAACGGAGGCTCTGACCACGATGAAGATCAGAAGAGCCGCAGAGCATGAGCTGCTGGAATTGTGGGGATATGAGAGTGTCCATACCGCTTCTTCTAACGCTAAATTCTTTTGCGACAACATAAAAAGCGGGAATGCCGAATTTTGGACGCTCGACCATGAGGGAGAACTGGTCGGAGAGCTGTATGCTTTCTATGACCTTGAGGACAAAGATTTTGCAGATGGCAGAAGTACCGCATATCTTTGTGCATTTAGAATCAGAACAGATCTTCGTGGTCAGGGGCTAGGGACAAAGTTGATCTGCCACGTGATCGAACACATAAAGGATCTGGGATATCAAAGGGTATCTATTGGTGTTGACGCCACAGATGCGGCTAATATTCGCTTGTATAAGCGGCTTGGTTTTACAATAAAGGTAAAAGAGTGCATAGAGGACCCTTGTAACAGAGACGAAAATATGCAGCCAAGATCATGTCCCTGCTTTTGGCTGCTATATAAAGAGGTCTGAATAAACGGCTCGATTAGCTTCTAATATAGGGAAATGGCTGGAACTGTACAGTTTGTGGAAATAGCGTATAAATTTCAAAAGATGTGAAGCAGAGGCAACATATGTGGGTATCAAGGATAACAAAAGATGATCTAACAAACGATGTGATAGATCGTCTTTTATTTGAAGGCTTGAACGATAATGGAGCGAGTGTTGACTGCATTATTGTTTTGGGCAGTATGAAAGCAGCAAAGTATAGAGTTCCCGCAGCGGCTAAGGCGTTTTTTTCTGGAAGGTCTGAAAAGATCATGCTGTGCGGAGGAAAGACGAGGAACTTTTCAGGTGAAAGCATGGCGGAAGCAGACAATATGTATCAAAAAGCCTTGGAATTGGGCGTTCCAGAAGCAAGCCTTATTGTTGAAAGAAATTCTCAGAATACAATAGAAAATATATTATGTTCCCTTTTGGAATTGCAGCGTGCAATGTGGCTTAATCAAGTAAAAAGCGTATTGCTGGTGACGACAACATACCATATGCGCCGAAGTTTACATATAGCAAGATATCTTTTTCCGTCTCATATAACCGTATATCCTTGCCCGGCAGATGACACAACAACTAAACGGGATAATTGGATGAATACACCGGAAGGAATCGGCAGGGCAAAGGCGGAGGCCTTGAATATTGTCAATTGTGTCAATAACGGAGTAATTCCTGATTTCGAAATATAAACAACAGCATGAAATAAGAACATCCCCGGAGGCCGGCCCAAAACCGCCTCTGGGGATGTTCTTTATTACCATCTGCAAGAATTATTTACCCGTCAGCTCACGGAGGATGGGAAGCACCTCATAGATATCCTCCACCATGTAATCCGGTTCAAACTCCCGCTTGACGCCGCAGTCCTTCTCTCTGGTCAGCTGGGAACAGATCTGGATGGCCTTGGCGAACCCGGCCCGCTTGGAGCCGATAATATCCCGGGACACGGTGTCCCCCACGTAGACGCACTCCTCCGGCGCGCTTTGCAGCTGGCACATGGCCACACGGAAGATGTCCGGCGCAGGCTTGCGCATCCCGGTGACAGAGGACAGGGTCACATCCTGGAAGTAATCCCGAATGCCGTACTCCTTCAAGACGGCGAACACCTGATAAAGAGCCGCCGTATTGCTGACGATGCCCAGCTTCAAGCCCAGGCCCTTCAACCCCTCCAGCATCTCCGCCACGCGGGGGCGCAGGGCCCGGTGGAAGTGGGTCACCTCCCACATATGGGCGATCTCCTCGCAGTGGGGTTCCAGCCGCTCCGCCGGGAAGCGGAAGTCCTCCAGCACGTAGTCCCGCCAGATGGAGATGGGCTTCAGCTCCACGTCGCAGGAGTCCCGGAACTTTCCGTACCGGACCCATCCGGCATCCACCCGGCTTTTCAGCTCCTCCCGGTCCACCCCGGGGTCCAGATCATAGGAAACCAGCATCTCCCGCAGCCGGTCAATGGCCTCCCATTCGGATTGGGCGTCCACATAGATGTCCTCCAGGGTGCCGCCCATGTCGAACAAAACAGATGTAATCATATTGACCTCCCCGGCGCTTTCGCGCTCCTGATGAAGGGATCTTATCCCCCCTGCTTCGGAGGCAGGATCGTCCCGTCCTCCTCAATGGTAAATTTCACGGAAGTCCAGCGCTCCGCAGCCCTTCCGAGCGGCTGGAAGCTGCCGGTGAACCATACCCGGCTCCCCTGCTCCTCCAGCAGCGCCACCGTGCGCAGAGAGGGCCGGTCCTTCCGGGCGATATACGCTGACGAACAGGAAATAACCGCATGGGCAGGCCTCAGCCGCCTCACCAGCTCCGGCGTGACCGCCTTGGCGTCCCCATGGTGGGGCACTTTGAAAATGTCGCAGGGCGTGGCGCGATCCTCCCAGACCGCACCGTAGCAGTCTCCGGCCAGCTGGATACGCCGCCCGGCGTACCGCAGGCACACCCGCAGCGAACCCGGGTTGCGGAACTTGGAGGACCACCAGACCCTGTCCGGGTCCGCTGTCTCCCTGGCCAGCAGCTCTGTCCATACCTGCCGCTGACGGGCGGCGGCAGATCGGTCGCCGCAGATCAGCTCTGCCTCCAGCCGGGGCGTAAGGGAGAGTACCGCCGTATCCTCCACCTGACACAGGCGGCAGCTGTGGGCCGTCAGCTTTTCGGTGCAGGACGCCCACCGCTCCAGGCAGTCCATCAGCCCTCTCACGGTTTTTTCCTCCGCCCCCGTCCGGGTTATAGACGCAACGGGCAGACAGGGGAAAAAACCGGAGTACACGGTCCCGATGGAAACCTTCTCCGCCAGAGCGGCGGTCCCGCCGAAGTGGTCCTCGTGAAGATGGGTCACCACCAGGGCATCCAGCCCGGTGATCCCCAGCTCCGTCAGATACTCCGCCGCCGTGCGCCGCAGGGAACCGGGCTCTCCGCCAATGTCCTCCCTGCCGGTATCCACCAGCATCCGGAAGGCGCTTCCTTCCCGCAGCTCCTCCACGAGAATGGCGTCACCGTCGCCCACGTTGATAAAATGCAGTCTCAGCACGGCCTCACCTGCGCTGGGTGAATTTCTTCCAGGGCTGGTCCTCCTCCCGCTTCGGCGGCACGTAGTCCCGGCGGTACAGAAAGTAGGAGACGATCAGCCCCAAAGCCACCGGGATGGCGGCAAACCACGCAAAGAAGTGCAGGAACGCAACAAAAGCCTCCCAGTCTCCCAGCATGAATATCATGGACACGCTCACCAGCAGGATGTAGCCGACCAGCCACAGGTAGGTCCCCAGCATCAGCCGCTTCTCAGAGAAGATCCGGTGCAGGATCAGCGCTGCCAGCACCCCCACCACTCCGGCGGCCAGGGACTGTACCAGGTTTCCGGCAAACACCGGCCACTCCGCCGTTACCGGCGACAGCCAGTTGATAATCAGATTGAACGCGCCGATATACAGCAGCACGAACACGATGCTCAGACAGAAGGTATACACCATCAGGCCGCTCTTGGGCTTGCCGTCCTCGGTGAACAGGAAGGTCTTCCAGAAGCTCTTCTCCCGTTTGGCCCACTTTTCCTTCCGCTCCTTCTTCTGCCGTTCCCGCTCCGCGTCCTCGATCTGACGCTCAAAATCGTTGTTGTAATCCATTGCAGCCTCCTTTGTCTTTCAGCCCCGCCTGTAAAAAGCGCCCTGCGCGGCAGGTATGTGCCTGCCGCGCAGGGCTTCTGTTTCAGCGTTCAGTATACGCCGGGCCAGGACAAAGGTCAAGGCCGCAGGGGGAAATTACTTGGTGTAGGGGCTGACGCTCAGCCAGTAGGTCCACAGGTCCTGGGTGGAGCCGAAAGCGTCGTTGATGGCAGCCAGATCCGGCTCGATGGCGCCGCACTCCTGGAGGCTCACGGGGTTCCAATCGCCTGCCACATCGTCACGGACGGGCCAGTTGCCTTCCTTGGAGAAGGGCTTCAGACCGCCGCTCTGACCGTCCACGCCGCCGGTGATCCAGCGGATGAACAGACGGGCCGCTGCGGGATGACGGCAGCCGTTGACCACGTACATGTACTCGCAGTTCTCCAGGCCGGTGTAGGGAGTCAGGTTGGTCAGCCACGCGATGTTGAAGCCGGACTCGTCGCGGTTGCCGATCTTGCCGCCGGAGGCCAGGCACAGGGCAGGATCGTCCTTAGTGGAGTTATGGACCGCCTGCACCAGCTCGTCGCCGTCACCGATGAAGGTCATCTGCATCTGGGAGAAGCGCCACATGTACTCCAGACCGGCGTTGTTCTCAGGCACCTCGAACTCGAAGCCGCTGCCGTCGTAGGTGTACTCCAGGGGCTCGCCGTACAGGTCCTCATAGGCCTGCTCCATCTGGTCGGCGTTGACCACGAAGCTGGCGAACAGGGACAGGTAGGAGGTCTCGGTGCCGATCTCCTTGGTGAACAGGCGGTACTTCTGGGAGCCGTCCTCGTTCTTCTCGATGATCTGCCACCAGCTGGTCACGGGCTGCTCATCGGGGAAGGCTTCGGTGTTGTAGTACCAGAAGCTCTGGGAGGCGTACAGGGGATAGCCGTAGCGCAGCAGGTCCTCGTCCACCTTGGCGGAGAGGTCGCGGGGATAGAAGGCGGACATGTAGCCCGCTTCGTAGTAGTCAAAGAAGACGTTGCCGTTGACATCCTTGGCCTGAAGGACATCGCCGAAGATGTTGCCGGAGTCGGCTTCCAGCACGCACTTCTCCAGGACTTCGTCCTGGTCCATGTCCATGATGACCACGTCCAGACCGGGGTAGGCGGCTTCAAAATCGTCCTCCGCCTTCATCATCTTGGAGGAGGTGGCGTAGATGTTGATCTCGGGGTACTCCTTGACCTCCTCCAGAGCCTTCTGATACAGCTCGTCGTCGGTCATATCGCTCCACTCGTCATAGATGGGGCCGAAGAAATCGGAATCCTCCACCTTCTCGGACTTATCCTCGCCGGGGTCCTTGTCGTCACCGCCCTTGTTGTCGCTCTGACCGGGCGTGCTGTCGTCAGGCTGCTTGTCGTCATTGCCGCCGCAGGCCGCCAGGCTCAGCAGCATGGTCAAGGCCAGCAGGAGGGCTAAGAGCTTGCTCTTTTTCATAGTGATCCAATTCTCCTTTCAAATTACAAGTGAACGGTAAATCTGGGGATATCGTATCTCCTCGCCGTCTCTCTTTCTGTGGGGGGCGGCGCTGGAAACCGCGCTTAATGGGCCCGCTTGATAAGCCGGGTACTCTTGGCGTTGTAGATGTTGATCTTGTTGGGATCGATATGGACGTACACCGTCTGGTCGATGTCGTACTGGGCCAGGCCGATCTGCTTGGACAGGAAGTCGCTCTTGCCTGCCTGGAGGGACACCAGAGTCTCGGAACCGGCGGGCTGGTTGGCGTAGACCTTGACGGGCAGGGAGCCGGGCTCCTGGACCGCGGTGATATGCACCTGCTCAGGGCGGATGGCCACCACCACGGGGAACTCGCCGGTGGGAATGGACTCGTCGGTCATGTCGGCCTTGTCAAAGGTGTAGTCGCTGAGTTCACACTTGACCATCAGCTTGCCGTTCTCATATCTGGCGGTGCCCTCCAGGAAGTTGATCCGGGGATTGCCGATGAAGTCGGCGGCCTCCAGGTCGATGGGGTTCATATAGAGGTCCATGGGGGCGTCCACCTGACTGAGTTCGCCGGCCTTGAAGAGGGCGATCTTGGTGGACATGGTCAGGGCCTCCACCTGGTCGTGGGTGACGTAGATGATGGTGGTGCCCAGCTCGCGGTGGATACGCTGGAGTTCGGAACGCATGTCGATACGCAGCCGGGCGTCCAGGTTGGAGAGGGGCTCGTCGAGGAGGAGCAGCTTGGGGTTGGAGGCCACGGCCCGGGCGATGGCCACGCGCTGCTGCTGGCCGCCGGACAGCTCGTTGGGATAGCGGTCGATGTACTCCTCAATGCGCATCATCCGCAGGGAGTCCTTCAGGCGCTTTTCGATCTCCTCCTTGGGCAGCTTCTGAATCTTCAGGCCGAAGGAGATGTTCTCACGGACGGTCATATGGGGCCACAGGGCGTAGGACTGGAACACCAGGTTCAGCCCGCGCTTGCTGGGCTCGGCGTAGTAGGCCAGGTCCGCGTTGATCATTTCCTCGCCGTCGATGGTCATGATACCGTTCTGGGGCTTCTCCAAACCGGAGACCACGCGCAGAGTGGTGGTCTTGCCGCAGCCGGAGGGGCCCAGCAGGGTCATGAAATCGCCGTCCTCGATCACCAGATTGATGTCCCGGAGGACGTGGTTGTCGCCGTAGAATTTATCGATATGCTTCAATTCGATTCTGCTCATTGTGTCAACCTTTCCTTTCTGTTTGTTCCGTCCCGGGTCACCATGCCTTGCCGATATCCGCGCCGAAGCGGTTGGCAATGATATAGCACACTAAGATAAACAGCAGCACACACACGGAAATGGCGTCAGCCATCTGGTTATAGCCCTCCTGAGAGTAAGTAAAGGCCAGGTAGGACATGGTCTGGGTATGCTTATCCATCATGATGATGATGAGGTCAAGCTCCTTGGCAATACTGATAAAGGTCAGCATGAAGCCGGAGATAAAGCCGTTCTTGGCCAGAGGCAGGACAATCTTGCCCATGCGCTGCCAGAAGTT
>JAAZZJ010000085.1 GCA_014237695.1 Oscillospiraceae bacterium
TCACCGTCAGTCCGGGGTCCGCGCCCCAGGCGCAGCCATCCTCAGGCATGTCCGGCGGGGAGGCCTCCCGCCGCTCCGGCGGCGCGGTCCGCAGAGCCGCCAGGGCCTCCAGGCCATCCCGCCGCAGGGCGTTTACCGCTCTGGCGGGAAGAGAGAGTCCCGGGTCCAGCGAGACCTCCGCCTTCTCAGCCCGGAAGACAGTGCCGCCGGTCTTGCCCAGACGGCTTTTTACCTCCTCCGCCTCCAGGGGACGGCTGCGTGCGGCCTCCGGGACGGGCCCCTCCGCGGCGGCAGTATTTCCCTGGCCGTCGGAGACCTCCAGCCGCGCGGGCTCTCCGGCGCAGAACCGTGCGGACATAGCCACCGGCACCGTACGCAGGTCTCCCCGGTCATAGGCGGCCTTCACCTCCCGGAACAGCTCCTCGGGGCTGGCGGCGTCCTCTCCCCGGGAACCGAACATATCCGGACCGGGCCGGCCCCGCCAGTAGCCGTCTGTAAAGCCCTCCCGGGAAAAAGCCAGCTCCAGCTGCCGCCGCTCCTCGGGCGTGGGCTTTCTTTTTTCCTGCAAAAGGGCGGCGTAGATCCTTGTGACCACCGCCACATATTCGGGCCGCTTCATCCGGCCCTCCAGCTTCAGAATGGACACGCCCATATCCCGCAGTTCCGCCAGATGGTCCGCCAGGCTGGCGTCCTTCAGGCTCAGGGGATGGCCCGGCTTCCCTCCGTCGAACCGGTAGGGCAGGCGGCAGGGCTGGGCGCAGGCCCCCCGGTTGCCGCTGCGCCGCCCAATGAGGGCGCTCATGGCGCACTGGCCGGACCAGCACATGCACAGCGCCCCGTGCGCGAAGACCTCAATAGCAATGGGGCTGTTCCGGCAGATGAAGGCCGCGTCCTCGCGGCTCAGCTCCCGGCCCAGCACCACGCAGCGCATCCCCAGACGGGCGGCCTCCTCCGCCCCCGCCAGGGTGTGAACGGTCATCTGGGTGGAGCCGTGGAGGGGCAGGTCCGGGACGGTCTTACGGGCCAGAGCCGCCAGCCCCCAGTCCTGGACGATGATCCCGTCCACGCCGCACCGGCTGGCCAGCCGCAGCAGCTCCTCCGCCTGGGGCAGCTCCCGGTCGGAGAGGAGGGTGTTGACCGTAAGGTACACCTTCACTCCCCGGAGATGGCAGTACCGCACCGCCTCCGGCAGCTGCTCCGGCGTGAAATTTTCCGCGCCCCTTCGGGCGTTGAACGGGCCGCAGCCCAGATAGACGGCGTCCGCGCCGTTCTGCACCGCCGCCTCCATGGCTTCCCAGCGGCCGGCGGGAGAGAGCAGCTCCATGGCTTACCGCTTCTGCTGGAGCTTCAGCAGCTCCCGCCTGCATTCGCTCAGCTCAGCCTTGGCCTTCCCGGCCTCGTCCAGGTAACCCTTCAGCTGGCGGCGGAGGTTTTCGGCGGCAGACTGCTGCTTGAGCAGCTCGTCGGCCAGGTTGGTGGCGGCCAGTACCGCCGCGTCCATGCGGCTGACCCGGCCGGAGGAGAGAATATCCGTCATTTTTTCGTCCACCAGCGCGGCCACCTTCTGCATGTAGGAGGGGCTTTCCTCGCTTATCAGAGTGTAATCTGTGCCATTGATGGTGACGTCGGTTCTGTTTGCCATCTTCCTGCGCTCCCTTCTATCCCCTGCGCGTACAATCTTACAGATTATTAGTATAGCAGATTCTTCCGGAAAAGCAATCGTATTTTTCCGTTTTCACCTCTCCGGCACAGCAAAAAAACAGATGGGGAAATTACCCCCTTGCCCTGTGAGGCGGCAAGGGTATATAATGCTCTTATCAACCACCGGAGGACGCCATACATGAAAGATCAAAGAAAGCGGATCACCATTTTTTCCTTGCTGGCCGTACTGCTGCTTACGGCCATGACCATCCCGCCCGCGCCGCCGGAAGCCTCCGGGCCTCTGCGTGCCGTGGTCCTCTACGAAGACGCCGCCAGCCCGGAGGAAACCACCCGGCTCCTGGAGGAGACGGCGGGCGTAACGGTTCTCTGCCGCTACGAGTCCCTCTTCCCCGGAGCCGCTGTGGAGGCGGACGCCCGGGGGCTGGCCGCCCTGGAGGCCCTGCCGGGCGTGGCAGGCGTGGGCCTGGCCCAGAGCTACATATGCGCCTCCTCCTCCGCGGGCAAGGATTCCCTCTCTCCGGAGGAGGGATTGAAGCTCATGGACGCGGACGGCCTGTGGGAGCAGGGCTATACCGGGGACGGCACGGTGATCGCGGTTCTGGACAGCGGCCTGAACACGGATCACGAGGCCTTTGCCGACACATCCCTGATGGAGTCCCCCGCCCTCAGCAGGGAGGACGTGGCGGAGTTTGCCCGGAAGGGCGGCACCAAGGGCCGCTATGTTTCCCAGCGCATTCCCTTCGCCTATGACTACTACAGCCGGGACGACGACGTGGCCACCACCAACAACCACGGGACCCACGTCACCGCCCTGGCCGCCGGATATGTGAAGGACCGGGCCGGGCATGTCACCTTCCGGGGCGCGGCCCCGGCGGCCCAGATCCTCAGCATGAAGGTATTCCCCAACGGCTCCGGCGGAGGTACGGATGACACCATTATCCTCCGGGCTCTGGAGGATGCCTGGAACCTGGGGGCCGACGTGGTGAACCTCTCCGTGGGCACCGGGGCGGGTTTCAGCGCAAGCGACACCATGGACGGCATCTACTGCCGCGCCTTCACCCAGATGGCCCGGTCGGGGGTCCTTATCTGCTGCGCCGCCGGCAACAGCGCCGCCAGCGTCCAGTCTAAGACCTGGGGCCAGCCCCTGCCCTCCGGCGGTTACACGGACTACGGTTCCGTCTGCTCCCCGGGCAGCTTTTACGGCGCGCTGGCCGTCGCGGCAGCCTCCCGGACGGAGGACGGCACAGCGGCCATCGCGGATTACTCCGCCTGGGGACCGGGCTCCGGCCTGCATCTGACCCCGGCGCTGACCGCTTTCGGCGGTCCCGTCACCTCCGCCGGAGCGTCCTCAAATCAGCAGTACCGCAGCGATGAGGGCACCTCCATGGCCTCCCCCTACGCCGCCGGGAGCTTTGCCGTACTTCTCCAGTCCCTGCGGGAACAGGGCGTCACGGACCAGCAGGAGGCCGCCGCCCTGGCCCAGAGCCTGCTGGCAAGCCGGAGCAGGCTGCTCACCGAAAACGGCCTGCCCATCTCCCCCCGGCGGCAGGGGGCGGGCTTCCTTGACCTGGAGGATGCCGCCTCCGCCGCCCTGACGGTCATGAATCCCCTCATCGAGCTGGGGGAGAGCGGCGAGGGGCGCTTTGCCCTTCCCGTCACCCTGCGCAACCTCTCCGCCCAGTCCCTCGGCGTCTCCCTGGAGGTCCAGGCCCTTACCGATGATTACACGCAGCAGGACGGCGTATGGTACAGCCGGATGACGCCCCGGGACATCACCGCCGGCGTCACTGTCACCGGTCCCCGCTCCGTCACCGTCCCCGCCCGGGGAGAGACTACGGTGACGCTGAACCTGACCGTCAGCGGGGAGCTGCGCCGGGAACTGGCGGAGGCCTGTCCCAACGGCTTCTACGTGGAGGGCTATGTGACGGCCTCCGGCGGCGGCCAGACGGCCCACGGCGCGTTCCTGGGCTACTGCGGCAGCTGGAACGCCGCGCCGGTCCTGGAGCCGCTGGATTTCCGTGATCTTCAGGACACCGCTTTCCGGCTGGCCGGAGGACAGGAGCTGTCCCCGGAGCGCCGTTCCCTCCCGGAAAACATGGAGGACTGCCTGGAGGCCCTGGGGGCCAACCTGGGCGTCAATCTGGCCTTTCTGGCGAAGGAACCCTCCGCCCTGCCGGAGGACGGCGTACTTCTGGGCGCCAACGGCCACGCCTACGGCCTCCATGACAGCCGGCGCGGCGCCCTCTCCGTCTGGGACGGCAACACCTCCGCCGGGACGCTGTGCCTGAATCTCTACACCCTGCGCAACGCCGCCGGCGTGGTCATGGTCGTATCCGACCCGGAAACCGGCGAGGTCTACGACGCCAGGGAGGAACTTCTCCTGGAAAAGTCCGGCAAGAGTTCCTTCAGCCCGGAGATCGTCCCCAGCGCCAGCTTCGCCTGGGAGGGGACGGACGCCCGGGAGAAGCCCCTGCCGGACGGAACCCTGGTCCAGGTGGACGTATATGCCTGGCTGGACACCGATGAGGATATCCAGAGCGCCTACCGCAGCAACGTCCGCCGGACGGCGCCGGAGTCCTACCGCTGGCTGCTGGAGGACGCGTATGACGCTTACCGGGCTCTCAGCTTCCCGGTGACGCTGGACGGCGCGCCGCCCGCAGCCGAAGCCTCCCTGAACGGAAGCACCCTGACGGTCACGGTGCGGGACAACCAGTACGTTTCCTATGCCTCCGTCCTGGACGGCAGCGGAAAGCGCCTGGCGGAGAGCGCTTTCTTCCAGGAGGAGCCGGGTACTCCCTGTACGCTTTCCGTAAGCTTTTCCGGCAATACGCTCCCGGAGACAGTCTATGTCCAGACGGAGGACTACGCCGCCAATACCATCGGCTATGAGGTGGACGTGAAAGCTCTGGCCTCCGGCGAAACCGCCCCGCCCAAGCGGTGCGCCGCCATGCTGCTCAATGACGTTCCTCCCGGCGCGTGGTACCATCAGGCGGTGGATTACATTCTGGAAAAGGGCGTCATGGAGCCGTACAGGGGCCAGTCCTTCCAGCCGGATGCCTCTGCAAGCCGGTGGGAGATTGTCTCCGCTCTCCATCGGGCCAACGGCAGCCCCTCCTCCAAGCTCTCTGTGGAGGATCTGCCCTTCCACGATGTTTCCAGCCGGGCCAAATACGCCAAGGCCCTGTGCTGGGCCTATGAGCAGGGCCTGGTGTCCGGACGGGAGGACGGAGCCTTTTACGGCACCGCCGATGTTACCCGGCAGGAGCTGGCCGTGATGCTCTACCGCGGCCTCAAGGCCTCCGGCACGGGCAGCGGGAGCCTGACCGCCTTCTCCGACGGGAGCGGCGTAGCCTCGTGGGCACGGGACGCGGTATCCTGGGCCGTGGGCGAGGGCCTTCTTCGGGGCAGCTCGGACGGACGGCTGAATCCGGATAACAGTGTCACCCGGGCGGAAACCGCCCAGATTCTGATGCGGTTTTTGGAGAAGTAAAGGGGGCGGTATGCTATGAAAACGGAGCCGTTGAGCGTCCCCTCTGCCATCTTTTGGGCGGCGGCCTACCTGGGGGTCATGCTGGTCTATACGGGGCTGGACGTCGCGGTCTGGCGGAAGTGGTTTGCTGGCTGCTCGGAGTGGATCGGCCTTGCCGCCGCCGCGGTCTGCTCGGCGGGCTTTCTCTGGCTGCTCCGGCGCCGATGGCCGGTAGAGCTCTGGAGCAATGTCACGCCGGCAGGGCTTTTGCTGGCGGCGGCCTGCGCCATCGGGGCCTTCCTGCTGCTGGACTGCTGCCTGGATCCGCTGCTGGAGCGGGCGTTCCCCAAAAGCGAGGCGGCCTACCAGGAAGCCCTGGAACGTCTGGCCAGGTTTCCGGCGGCAAGTTTGCTGCGGGTATGCCTCCTGGCTCCGGTTGTGGAGGAGATTTTGATGCGGGGGTTCGTGCTGGACGGACTGCGGGGCTCCTGCGGAGCGGCCGGTGCGCTGCTGGTCTCATCGCTGATGTTTGCCGTCCTGCACTTCAATATGGTGCAGACCCTGTCGGCGCTTGTATGCGGATTGGGCCTGGGACTGCTCTATCTGAAGACCGGGTCCGTCTTCTGCTGTATTCTGGCCCACGGCGGGTATAATCTGCTCTCCTATCTTGCGGAGATCCTTCCACGCCGGAATTTATGAGAAAATAGAATAAAGAGCGCCGGAGGCAAAGGGAAGCCTCCGGCGCTCTTTTTGTTGGTTTTCTTTCGGTAAGAATATTGATTCGTCCTTGGCCCGGACAAGGTTTACGGGGCCCTCCAGGCCGTCAAGCATCACGTGAAAATGAAGGTGCGGGGTCCAGCTGGAGCCGCATTGGGTCAGCTCAGGAGTTCGGCGGCGATCTGCTCCATGGCGGCCGCATCGCAGTCCTTCACCGCCCCCTGGATGGTATGAACTGTGGGACAGAGTTCGATATCCTTCATAGCCTCCAGGTATCCCCGCATCACCTTGGCAGCGGCAGGGGCCCAGGAGCCATTCTCGATAATGGCGGCCTTCCGCTTCCGCCAGGTCTTGTCCCGCAGGTGGGCCATGAAATGATCCATTGCCGGGAAGAGTCCCCCGTCATAGGTGGGGCTCATGAACACAGCCCTGCCGCAGCGGAAGGCCTCCTCCACGGCGACGGCCTGGTCCTGGCGGCACAGGTCGATGAAGGCTACGCGGGGACAGCCCTTCTTCTCCAGAATTTCCTTCATCTTCCCGGCAGCCTGGGCGGTGTTGCCGTGGATGGAGGCGTAGGCCAGGAGGACGGACTCCGGCTCTTCGGGCTCGTAGCGGCTCCAGAGGTCGTATTTGCCCAGGTAATGACCCAGATCTTCCCGCAGGACGGGGCCGTGGAGGGGGCAGATGGTCCGAATATCCAGACCGGCGGCCTTCTTCAGCAGGGCCTGGACCTGGACGCCGTACTTGCCCACGATGTTGAAGTAGTACCGGGCCGCCTCGGCGTCCCAGCTCTCGCCGGAACTGAGGGCCCCGAAGGTGCCGAAGCCGTCGGCGGAGAAGAGAAGCTTCTCGCTGGATTCATAGCTCACCATGACCTCCGGCCAGTGGACCATGGGCGCCATGACGAAAGTGAGGGTGTGGCTGCCCAGGGGGAGGGTGTCCCCCTCCTTCACGGTGACGGACCTGTCGGCCCAGCCGCCGGGGAAGTATTTGGGCAGCATGGAGAAGGTCTTGGCGTTGCCTACCATCTGCATCTCCGGGAATTTCTCCAGCAGAAGCCCGATGCTGCCCGCGTGATCCGGCTCCAGGTGCTGAATCACCAGATAGTCGGGGCTGCGGCCCTGGAGCTGGGCGTCCATATTCTCCAGCCACCGGTCCGCCGCCCGGCGGTCCACGGTGTCCATGACGGCGATCTTTTCGTCCAGGATCAGGTAGGAGTTGTAGGATACGCCGTTGGGGACGGGGTACTGGCTCTCAAAAAGGTCGATGGTGGTATCGTCCGCGCCGATATAGCGGACGGAATCCGAAATATGGAGATCGTTCATGGGGGATTTTTCCTTTCTGTGGCGTTTTTCCCCCACATTATAATAAGTCCTGGGGGTGTTGTCAACTATGGTTTTGCCTGTCATTGACCGGATAGATCGTGAAGTCATCTTTTTCCGTGGAACAGTTTCCCCGCGCCGTTTCCGGCGAGGACGATCAGGGCGTAGGCCGGGGCGTACACCCAGGCGGAGGAATTATAAAAGAGGAAGATCGTGGGCAGGAACAGGAGAAGGGCCGCGAGAGGGAGGAGGAGGGAAAAGCCCCTGCGGAGGCCGTGGACCGCTCCGGTGAGGAACGCGGCCAGGGGCATCACGCACAGCATGAGGAACATGGCGCTGCCGGTGTCCCGCATCAGAAGGGGCAGGAGGTAAAAAACGGCCGTCAGGACGGCCAGATAGGGGAGAAGGGGAAGAAACCGTTTTTTCATACATCGTCCTCCAGAGTGAAGAGTTCTTCTACCATCGTGTCCAGACGTCGGGCAAGGCGCATGGCAAGGCCCAGAGTGGGGTCGTATTTGTTGTTTTCCACCGCGATGATGGTCTGGCGGGAGACCCCCAGAGCCGCGGCAAGGTCCTCCTGGCGGAGGCCTCTGGCCCGGCGAAGCTCCTTGATCCGGTTCTTCATGTCCGGACGCCCATAAGCACGAGCGCCGCCGCCGCTGCCGCCAGAACGCCGGCGGCGGCGCAGGCCAGCACCACGATCCGGACCAGGGGACCCGTCTCATAGGAATCATCGTCGTCCTTTACCGCGCTGCGGGTCATGACCAGCTGGGAAAATCCCTGGATGAGCGACGCCCCGACCAACAGCAGGCAGGGCATCAGATTCAGCCTGCTGTGGTGGATATACACCCGGCAGCTCTCGTACACCGTCCAGAGGAAGAGCGCCGCGACCAGGAAGAGGTAAGCGTTTCGCTGGGCTTTGAAAAGAATAAACCGCTCCATTTCGTCCGGCCTGCGGAAGCCAAGCCGTTTCCAGATTCCCTTCATATCGTGTACCTCACTTTTCCGGATAGCATCCGCATCTCCTCCTGTCCATTTTAACCGGCTGAAAAGTAAAACAGTTTTTACATTCCCAGCATACCAGCTTGACCGCAAAATGTCAAGAACTTTTTACTTTCAGGCCGCGGCAGGAAACACAGGCGCGGCGAAAAAACGGGAGTGTCCAAACTAAAGCTATTATGCTATAATAAGGAATATGAGAAAACAAACGATAGAGGCATGGAAGAAATGCCCGAAATGTGGAAAGATAGAAAACCAGGTGAAAGCAGGGCGCAACAGCTCGGGGAGCCAACGCTGCAAGTGTAAGGAGTGCGGCATATATTACACCATTGAGCCAAAACGCCATGAGTATCCTGAAGAAACCAAAGAACTGGCAATCAAAATGTACTACGGGGGAGTCAGTGGTCGGGGTGTGGGAAAAATTCTGGGAATGAACAAATCCAATGTAATGAATTGGATAAAAAAAGGCCATTCGGACCGAGAAGCCTGAAACGATATCCACAAGCAGGGTAAAAACTGTGGAAATGGATGAACTATACTGGTTTCTGGAGTACAAGCCCCGCACAGAAACACGGGAAAATATCTACATCATGACGATGGTAAGCCGGGAGCCGCGGCAGATCATAGGCCATGTTGTGAGCCGTGATAAGACCTCCAG
>JAAZZJ010000086.1 GCA_014237695.1 Oscillospiraceae bacterium
TTTTTTTTTTTTTTCAAAAAATCCCCTCGCCAATCCGCACACGTTGAGATATTAAACAGGCTCTAAGGAGAAAATACAAATGTGTTCAGAAAAAAAGTGTCCCCGCTGCGGCGCGGCTATTCATGCGGAAGCTTCCTTCTGCCCCTACTGTGCCAAGCCTGTCAATTCCCGTAAACAGCTGATGCCTGCGAGACGTATGTCTCGCAGGATGCTGTACAGCATCCTAATGATCTTTGCCGCGCTGATTGGACTGACGTCCTGGTGGCTGTATACCCGGCCTCGGGTCTATGACAACGGAACCGCCGAGGCGCGCTACACCATGGGCGGCCAGACCTACCAGCTGTGCATCGCATGGGATAATTCCTCCTTTACCCCGGCGAACCGGCGATTCAGCAGGGGGGAGACGGACTTTCCGTACCGCTACCCCAGCATGTTGTATATCAATCATGTGGAGAGCGATACCCATGCCCAGGAGACTTTTCTGCGTCAGGTGGAGCATATCGAAGCGGCATTTGTCCGGGCGGACGAGGCGCTGGATATCTCCTGTACTCCGCCGGAGCCCGACGCAAGCTACTTGCCTAACGCTGCCGTCATTACTTTTGTGGATTATGAGGTCAGTCAGCCGGGAACCTGGATGGCGGAGCTGGCCTTTACCGTATACATGAAAAACGGAGATATCATCCGGGTTCATCAGGAACAGGTATTTGAGACCACGCCCACCTGCCGCTACACCAGCGAAGATGCTCCTATGAATACCATCGAGGAGCTGCAAGCTTTGATCGACGAGGTTGCTGATACTGTGGATCCGTTGGCGGAGGTCTATATCACTCTCCCCCCGGTGGTGTATGACGGGAAGCTGTCCATGGAGAGCCGGGGTGTTAACCTCACCGGCAGCGAGGACGGCCAGGGAAACCGGACCACCTTCACCGGTACCATCCAGCTGGAGACAGAACACAATAATATTTCCTATTTCGATGGAATCGATTTCATTGGCAGCGGGGACGGTGTAGGGATTTCCGCGTCCAGCCGGCTCCATATGACGGATTGCCGGGTGGCCGGATGGCGGACCGGCGCACTGTGCTACGGCACGGCATGGGTCAACGCCAACGAGTGTGTCTTTGAGGACAACGGCACCGGCCTGCACTTCAATAACACCATCGGAAACAATGTCAGCGACTCCCAGTATGACAGCAACATTTTCCGGAATAACGGCACCGCTGTCCTGCTGGAGAATACCGGAACGGACATAAGTCTGTCATTCAACGACTCCCTGTTCAGCGGCAACGGCACCGACATTGATAACCGCTGCGGCCAGGAGCTTGATCTGTCGGGAGCGTTATTTGAGTAGGGGATCTTTGGGACGCTCCTCCGGCCGGATACGCCTGCCCCGCCGCGGATATCTTGATACGAAGTTTCATTCTCCGGCACGCTCCCGTCTTGCGCTTCCGGAAGAAAAGGCGTATACTGGGGCTACAGCAATCACCAGAATTCCTGGCAAAAGCTCGGGGGTACAAAGGGCGCATGGCCGCGTTGTCGTCCTTGGCGGGCGTCAGCCCGCCTGCAAAAATCCGCCTTTATTGACGAAAAAATCTCTCGCCATTGGGCATTCCGCCATTTAGCAAACAAGGTCTAACCGTTTCAAACAGGAGGGACCCTTATGTGGTACAAAGGCAATCTTCACACCCACACGACAGACTCCGACGGGGATTGGGCGCCGGAGGAGGTTGTGCGGCGCTATAAGGCCCGCGGATACGATTTTCTTGCGATTAGCGACCACCATTTGTATACCGATTACCACAGTCAATATGGGGATGAGCATTTTCTGATCCTGCCTGCTGTGGAGGCTGCCGCGTCGCTGATCGACGGCGGCGGAATTTTTCGCAAGGTCCACCATATGAACGGAATCCTCGGCCCGAAGGCGTTGGTGGATGCCGCGCCTCTGCCGCCTCTGCGCCATGGCGAGAGGGTGGGCCCCTTCCGGTACCACGGCAGCTGGGACGGTTTGCAGGCGGCGGCGGACATGGCGAAATACCTGAAGGATCGCGGAATGATCGTCACCTACAACCATCCCATCTGGTCCCGGGTGGAGGGAGCGGACTTTCTGGATACGCCCTGTGTGGATATTCTGGAGATTCTCAACTACGGCACGGAGCAGGAGAGCTGTACCGGCTTTGATACGACATGGTGGGACGTAATGCTGCGCTCCGGACGGCGGATGATGGCCGACGCAGCCGACGATGCGCACGCCGTCAGCTGGGACGCCTTTGGCGGCTTCATCATGGTCCGGGCGGAATCGCTGACCCAGGAGGCCGTCAGCAGCGCCATCCTGGCCGGTGATTACTACTCCTCGGAGGGCCCGGAAATTCGGGAGTGGAGTGTGGACGGGGACGGCCTGGTCCGGCTGGTGTGCAGCCCCTGTGAACGGCTGACGCTGGTTTTTGACGGCTATGTGGGCGCCGGGCGTACCCGCTTTGCGGAGGCGGGCGAATGTGTGGAAGAGATCACCTTCCGGCTGAAGGGCGGGGAGCGCTATGTCCGCGGCGAGTGCCGGGACCGCCAGGGCAAGCGGGCCTGGACGAACCCGATCTATCTGGACGGAAGGCAGCCTGCAGGAAAATAAATCGACCGGGCGGCATTTGCCGCCCGGTTTCTTTACGTGAAATAAAATACCACAATTGGGCGAAAATATAGACATTTTATTTTGCGGCTGGTATAATGACCACAATATTTTGAGAATACTGAAATGACTTTGTTGAAAAAGCACAGTACAGCCGGAGGATGCCGGAATGAATAGTGTGATCGTACGCTTCAAAGAACATATGGCCTCTGCCAGCAATACGGAGCGCGGGATTATCCGTTACGTGCTGGAAAATCCTGAAGAGGCCGTCCAGATGAGCATTCATGAGCTGGCCAGGCGCTCCTTTGTCTCTGCCTCCGCCGTGACGCGTCTGTGCAAAAAGACTGGATTTCAGAATTACAAGGACTATCAGCGCAGGCTGTCCTGCGAGCTTGCCCTGAAAAAAGAAGCCATCTCCCAGCAGGCTGGTGAATTTGAGATTCGTCCCGAAGACAGCCTGGAGGTCTTGGTCAAAAACAGCTTTCAGCAGACCATTTCCTCTCTGGACGATACCCGCAGCCTGCTGGATATCCGGACCTTGCAGCACTGCGTAGATCTGCTGGTAAAGGCTGAGAGCGTCACCTTTTTTGGCGTAGGCGCGTCGCTGCTGGTGGCCAAGGACGCCTATTTGAAATTTATCCGATTGAAAAAGCGGTGTCAGGTATATGAGGATCAGGATGCGCAGCTGGTGCTGGCAAAAAACATGAAGCGCGGGGAACTGGCGGTGCTGATTAGTTATTCCGGCCGGACGGAGACGGTTGTAGAGATTGCCGGGATCCTGCGGGAGAATGCGGTGCCGATGATTGCCATTACAGGCTTTGCGGAGTCGCCTCTGCGCCGGTGGAGTACGTATAACTTGTATGTCAGCGCTGCGGAGCTGGCTGTTACGGGGGGAAAGCTGGCTTCCCGCATTTCCCAGCTGGCAGTGATTGACGCGCTCTATATTGCCTATTTCCAGCGGACATACGATAAGAGTGCCGATGCGCTGCAAAATACGCATCTGACCAAGAAGGGAGAGGAAGAATGGAGCGATTAGAGCTGGCAGGCCTGGGAACGGAAATGCGCAACCCCAATACAATGGACCTTGACGAAATGACCCCTATGGAGATCGTTGCGGTTATGAACCGGGAAGACGGCTACGTGGTGCAGGCTGTGCGTGAGGTCCTGCCGCAGGTGGCGGAAATCGTTGCCTGGGCTACCGACAGCCTTCGCCGGGGAGGGAGAGTGATCTATATCGGAGCGGGCACCAGCGGGAGACTGGGTGTACTGGACGCGGTGGAGTGCCCCCCTACCTTCGGTGTGACAGATCAGGAGGTCATCGGCCTCATGGCCGGAGGACAGCGGGCCTTCGTAAAGGCCATAGAGGGCGCGGAGGATGACGAGGAACTGGGCGGCAGGGATCTGGAGCAGGCGGGACTGACAGAGCGGGACACAGTCGTCGGCCTCACCGCCAGCGGACGGACACCGTACGTAATAGGCGCGCTACGAAGGGCCAACAGAGAGGGCTGCCACACAGCGGCGATCTCCTGCAACCGGGGTGCCGAGGTCTCCGGCCTGGCCGGTATCGCAGTGGAGGTCAATACAGGTCCGGAGGTACTCTCCGGCTCCACCCGGCTGAAGGCCGGCACGGCGGAGAAAATGATCCTGAACATGATTTCCACCGCAAGTATGGTTGGGGTAGGAAAGGTCTATCAAAATCTGATGATAGACGTGCGGCAGACCAATCAGAAGCTGGTTTGCCGGGCGCAGAATATCGTTATGCAGGCCGTCGGCTGCACCCGGGAGGAGGCCGCCCAGGCACTCCGGGAGACCGGCGGAGAGGCAAAAACTGCAGTCGTCAAGCTGCTGTTGGATGTGGACGCGGAGTCCGCGCAGGAGCTGCTGGGACGCTCCGGCGGCAAGGTCCGGCAGGCGCTGGCGGCCTATCGCTGTGGAAAAGAAGCGCAAGCTTTTTTTGCAAAATAAATACGGGCAACATGAAAAAGGAGGAAGCAAACATGAAAAAGAGGCTATTGGCAATGATCCTGGGCACGGTAATGCTCCTGGGCCTTCTGGCTGGCTGCGGCGGCAAGGGTGATGGCGAAGACGCAAACGTGGACGCCCCCGGAAGCAGCCCGTCCACAACGTCCGGTGATTCCGCCGGGCAGGTTATCCGGGTATGGATTCCCCCCTATGCCAAGTCCGATGCGGAGCTGACGGACCAGATGTTCTGGGACCAGCAGTTCGATGCATTCGAAGCGGAGAACAACTGCACCGTGGAAGTAACCATCCTCCCCTGGGACGGCTACAAACAGAAAGTGACCACCGGACTGATCTCCGACCAGGGCCCCGACGTGGTATACATTGATACGCCCTATGATTTAGTGGAGTCCGGCGCTTTTGAACCGCTGGACAGCTATTTCACTGCGGAAGAAACGGAGAATTACCTCTATTGGGATCTGGGACAGATCCTGGGCAAGCAATATGTCGCTCCCATGCTGGTGGGCAACGCCAGCGTCATGTACTGCAACATGGACATCCTCAAGCAGGCCGGCTTCGACCGTCCTCCGGAGACCTGGGACGAGCTGGTGGAGTATTGCCTTGCCATCAAGGAGAAGGTTCCCGGTGTGGACCCCTTCCTCCAGAACTGGGGCGGCACCGGCAAGGGCGTGCTGATGGTCAGCTTCCTGCCCTACTACTGGCAGACCGGCGAGAGCTTCCTGGACGGCGAGGGCAAGCCCGCCATCAACAACGCCGGCGGTCTGGCCACGCTGGAATTCCTCAAGGGTCTCCAGGACAAGGGCATTTTTGACGAGACCATCACTGCCGTGGACAATCCCAAGGATCGCTTTTGGGAGGGCACCCTGGCCATGTACGTAGGCGATACCGGCAGTGCCAAAAAGACCACCGAGGCCGGTATCAACTGGGAAGTCGTTCCCGCTTTGAAGGGGCCCGCCGACGTCCAGGCAACCTGGATTGCGGCTGACTCTCTGGCCATCGCGTCCAACAGCAAAAACAAGGATCTGGCGGTCAAGGCCATGAAGTATATGCTCAGCGCCCCCGTGATGGATGCCTTCCATGAGGAGATGTATGCCATGTGCCCCATCACCAAGGATGCCAAGTTCTACGACGACGAGCGGTTCCAGTCCATGTACATGGATCAGGCGGACATCTTCCACAACTGGCCTTCTTATGCCAACTCTGACGCGTTTTATGATTACCTGCTCAAGAATATCCAGTCCATGTATATGGGCGATCTGACCCCCCAGCAGGTGCTGGACGATACCATGAAGCAGTATGAGGATTTTGTAAACTGATTTGCGCCGTTCCAGCGCGGCAGGAAGGGGACCGAGAGAAATGAAAGAAGGGAAACGTCCGTTTTTGACCCGGAACCGGCGGCAGGCGCTCTATGGTATGGCCTATATTCTGCCCGCCTGCGTGGTGATTACCGTATTTTGTATTGTCACCATCTTCATGACGGTATATTATAGCTTTACAGAGTATAACATGCTGACGCCTGCACGGTTTGTGGGGCTGAAAAATTACCTGAAGATTTTCCAGGACAAGACCTTTCGGGCCGCACTGGAAAATACGGTGAAGTATGTGATTATCACGGTCCCCGCCCAGGTATGTATCTCTTTGGGGCTGGCAGCATTCCTCGCGGAGAAGATGCAGAACCGGGCCGGCGGCTTTGCCAGAAGCGTGATGTTTGTTCCCTATATCATTTCCGGCATTGCGGCTACTGCCGTGTGGTCCATCATTTTCAAGCCGGACGGCGTCATCAACACCCTGCTGGGCCAGTTTGGGGCCAAGGGCCCCAACTGGCTGGGCAGCGGAAACCTGGCGTTTCTGTGCGTGTGCATTGTGGCGGTGTGGAAGAACGTCGGCTACTTCCTGGTGATTTACTACGCCGGAGTCCAGGGGGTGTCCAGAGAACAGCATGAGGCGGCCACCTGCGACGGAGCCTCTCCCATGCAGCGGTTCTGGTATATCACGGTCCCCAGCGTCAAGCCCATCACCTATATGGTGATTACCCTCAGCGTGATTCAATCCTTCCAGATTTTTGACGTGGTCTATCAGCTGACCCACGGCGGTCCCGGCACCTCCACGCTGACGCTGGCGTACATTATTTATCAGGCGGCTTTCAAGGACTGGAAGATGGGCTATGCCAGCGCTCTGGCGGTGATGCTGCTGATCTTCGTGCTGGCAGTCAACCTGGTGCAGGATTTGTTTTTCAAGGAGAGGGAGGGAAAGCGATGAAAAAGGCCAGGAAGAGTCAGTCGCCGGCGACCGGCCTGGGAAAGGTTTTTGTGGCGGTATTCGTGCTTCTGTGCGCTCTGCCGCTGGTGTACATGGTCCTGATGAGCCTGACCCAATCGGAGTCCCCCTACTTCAGGCTGCGGGATATCAGCTTTGACTTTGCCAACTACAAAACCATCCTGATCCGCAACAACTACACCCAGGCGATCATCAACAGCTCCATTGTGGCGGTGCTGGCCTGCCTGTGGACCTGCTTCGTGTCCGGGCTGACTCTGGCGGAAGGAGAAGCCACCTGGGCACGGATTTTGCAGAAGCCGGAGCAGGAGGTGCTGGTGGACCAGCAGGACGGCGCGGTGGCCGGTCTGGTTTCCTATAAGCCTGACGGCGAGAGGAGCGGCTGCCTAAACCTCGCCTCTCTCTACGTGGACAGGCGGAGCCAGGGGCGCGGCGTAGGGAGGCGGCTGATCCGTACGGTATGGGAGCGGGCCCGGGAGATGGGATACGAGGCCGTCTCGGTAGGCGTAGTGCAGGACAACCTCCGGGCGCGGGGGCTGTACGAGCGGTTAGGCGCGGTGTATCAGAATGATTGCGAATACCGCTTCGGGCCGTATCCGGTGATCTGCCGCTGCTATGTCTGGCCGCTGGCGGCGGTTCTGCCGGCCGGCGGGGCTGCAGAAGCTGGCAGGCAGGGCCCGTCCGGCTCCCCCTGCCTGCCTCACGGCAGGGGATGACCGGCGGCCAGGTACAGACGGTACCACTCCTCCCGGGTCAGCCGGAAGGTACAGGACTGGAGGATGTCCAGCAGGCGGGACGCCTTCGCCGTACCGGCAACCAGCTGCATCTGCGCCGGATGGCGGAGAATCCACGCCGCGGCAACTGCGGTTGCACAGACATGGTATTGGTCCGCCAGCGCGTCCAGCTCCCGGTTCAGCTCCGGATAGCGCTCGTCCCCCAGGAAGCAGCCGCCCCAGTTAGGGGTCTGGAAGGGAGACCAGGCCTGAATGGTCATGCCGTTCAGGCGGGAGTAATCCAGCACGCTTTCATCCCGGCTGGCGGAGCCCGGCGTGTCCATGTTGACCTCCAGGCCGTTAGCCACCATGTTGGAGACCGGGAGGCTGAACTGGAGCTGGTTAATCAGCAGCGGCTGCCGGACGGTCCTCTTGAGCAGCTCGATCTGCATGGGCTTGTGGTTGGAGACGCCGAAGCGGCGGACCTTTCCCGTCCGCTCCAGCTCGTCAAAGGCGGCCGCAACCTCCTCCGGCTCGGTCAGCGCGTCGGGGCGGTGAATGAGCAGCACGTCCAGATAATCGGTCCGCAAGCGTCTCAGGATGCCGTCTACCGACCGCAGCAGATGCTCCCGGGAGGAGTCGTAGAAGCCCTGCCGGATGCCGCACTTGGATTGCAGGATCAGGTCCTCCCGCCGGATGGAGGGGTCGCTGCGGAGCGCCGCGCCGAAATGTTCCTCACAGGCGCCGCCTCCGTAGATGTCGGCGTGGTCAAAGTAATTTGCGCCGTTTTCCAGCGCGGTGTGGATAAAGCGCTCCAGGGCAGGCGTATCCAGCTGGCCCAGACGCATACAGCCCACTACGATGGCAGGGACCTTCCAGCCGCTGCCGCCCAATGAAATTTGTTTCATGACAGGTTCCCTTTTCCTTTCCTATGCTGGCACCGGCGGACCGGAAGGCCCGCCGGAGTAAAAATAAAAGGCACGCTTTTGCGTGCCTTTTATTTTGGCGGAGATGGAGAGATTCGAACTCTCGATACCCTTTTGGGGTATACACGATTTCCAATCGTGCGCGCTCGACCAGCTACGCGACATCTCCACATAGTTGCCCGGCTCTCATCAGCCTATGAACTTTTTGCTTGACAGCAGAAGTAATTATACCTGTTTTCCCCTTCAAAGTCAATAGGTATTTTCAAATT
>JAAZZJ010000087.1 GCA_014237695.1 Oscillospiraceae bacterium
ATGACGCCGTCGGCGGTTTTTGCCATGTCCTCCGCCCGGCTTTCGCAGGTCAGGGCCAGCACGTCGCCGCCCCGGCTCTTGACCTCCGCGATGTTGCTCATGGTCTTGTCAAAAAGCCGCAGGCAGGTCCCCAGAGCCACAACCAGGGAGCCTTCCTCAATGAGGCTGATGGTGCCGTGTTTCAGCTCCCCGGAGGCGTAGGCCTCGGAGTGAACATAGGAGATCTCCTTGAGCTTCAAGGATCCCTCCAGCCCCAGGGCATAGTCGATGTTGCGCCCGATGTAGAACACGCTGTCCCGGTTGAAGTATTGGCTGGCAAAGTACTGGACGGCCTCTCGGTTTTCCAGGACCCGCTCCAGTTTCTCCGGCAGGGTGCGGAAGTCCTCCAGAACCGCCCGCCGGTCCTCCGCCGCCATGGAGCCCAGCACCCTGGACATATAGAGCCCCAGAAGATTCATCACCGCCAGCTGGGTGGTGTAGGCCTTTGTGGTGGCCACGGCGATCTCCGGCCCGGCCCAGGTGTACAGCACCTGGTCGCTCTCCCGGGCGATGGAGGAACCGGCCACGTTGACAATGGAAAGGATCCTCGCCCCCCGCCGCCGGGCCTCCCGGAGGGCGGCCATGGTATCCAAAGTCTCTCCCGACTGGCTGATGACCACAACCAAGGTCCGTTCATCCACGATGGGGTCCATGTACCGGAACTCCGAAGCCAGCGTCACCTCCACCGGCAGGCGCAGCATCTGTTCCAGATTGTATTTTCCCACCATGCCCACATGGTAGGAGGACCCGCAGGCCACAATATGAAGGTTCCGCAGAGATTGTATGTAGCCGTCCGGCAGGGCGAAATCCTCCAGAAAGACCTCGCCGTCCCGAATTCTGGGGAATACGGCCCGGCGCAGGGCGTCGGGCTGCTCCATGATCTCCTTGAACATGAAGTGTTCATAGCCGCCTTTTTCCGCCGCGTCAATTTCCCAGTCCACCCGGCAGATTTCCTTTTCAATGGGCTGCATCAAATGGTTGTAGCACCGGATGCCGGTACTGGTCAGCACCGCGGTTTCGCCGTCCTCCATGTAGCTGACGTTTCGGGTGTGGCGCAGGATGGCGGTAACATCGCTGGCCAGGAAGCTGCACCCGCTGCCGTATCCCAGGATCAGGGGGCTGTCCTTCCGGGCGGCGATGATCTGGCCGGGCGTATCGGCGGAGAGGATGCCCAGCGCGTAAGACCCCTCAATGCGCCGGAGGCAGCGGCCCACCGCTGTCAGGATATCCGCTCCGTCCCGCTGGAAATATTCCACCAGCTGCGCCACCACCTCGGTATCGGTTTCTGAGGTAAAGAGGACGCCCTGCTCCTGAAGAAAGGCCTTCAGCTCGCCGTAGTTCTCGATAATGCCGTTGTGGACTACGGCAATTTTTCCGCTGAGGCTGACCTGGGGGTGGGAATTTTCATCGGAGGGAGCGCCATGGGTGGCCCAGCGGGTGTGGCCCACGCCGGTGGTGCCCTCCACGGCGGTACCGCCGTGGAGAAGGCTGTCCAGGACCTTCAGCCGGCCCTTGGCCTTGTGGACGTTCAAGCGGTTTTCCCGCTGGGAGAAGACGGCAATCCCGGCGGAGTCATACCCTCTGTACTCCAGGCGGGAGAGGCCGTCCAGCAGAACCGGCGCCGCCTGCTCTGTTCCTGCGTATCCAACGATACCGCACATAAAAACACCTCTTTCATATGGCTTGTTTTGGACGGCTTTCCCTCCGCCGCTCTATGGATATGGCGGAGAATAGAATGCCGGTGCCCTGCAAATACTGGGGAAGAAAGGAAGTGACCTGATGACAACCGCCTTTTTCCGCACTCTGATTCTCTATTTTATTCTGATGACCGGACTGCGGTTAATGGGGAAGCGTCAGATCGGTGAGCTGGAGCCCAGCGAACTGGTGCTGACGCTGATTATCTCCGACCTGGCCGCGGTACCCATGCAGGATTTCGGCATCCCCCTGGTCAACGGCGTCTTCCCCATTGTGACCCTTCTGTGCGTCTCTATGCTTCTCAGCTTTTTCAGCCTCAAATCCATCCGCTTCCGGGGCCTGGTCTGCGGCTATCCCACGGTCATCATCCGGGACGGGAAGGTTCTCCAGCAGAATATGGCCCGGAACCGGTTTACGGTGGATGAGCTGCTGGAGCAGCTGCGCAGTCAGGGCTACAGCGACCTGACTGCCGTCAAGTACGCCGTCCTAGAGACCAGCGGCCAGGTGTCCGTTCTGCCCTACACCAAGGACAGTCCCGTGACGCCCCAGGTCATGAATCTTACCGTTCAGGACGATGTGACGCTGCCGGTGCTGGTCATCAACGACGGCCATATTATGTCGGAGAACCTTTCCGCCAGCGGCTATGACGCCTTGTGGCTGGATAAGCAGCTGAAGGAGCGCCGTCTGACCTCTCCGCGGCAGGTATTCTTCATGACCGTGGATGAGACGGGGGCCGTAACCTGTGTGGCAAAGGAGGGGAACGCGTGAGGGCTTTCTATATCCCGCTGGGCCTTCTGGCGGTTATCCTGGGCTTTTCCCTGTGGACGGGGCGCTATGTGGAGCTGCGCACCGAACACTGGATTGCCCTGCTGGAGGAAACGGAGGAGTCCGCCCGGCAGGAGAACTGGGAAGCTGCCGCGGTGCAGCTGGACCGGGCCTATGAGGACTGGGACAGCAGCCAGACCTTTTTTCACACCATCATGGAACACGATGAGCTGGACAAGGCGGAGGACCTGTTTGCGGGGGCCTTCGCCGTGTGCCGGGAGGAGGACGGCGCGGACTTCCACACCCTGCTGGCCCAGCTGGTCAATCAGCTCCGGCTGCTGGCGGAGACGCAGAACGGCGGCATCAAGAATGTGCTGTAGCGCAGGTATCCTCCCGCAGAATGACGTGCCGTCCGTTCATGGATATCAGGCCCGCCTCCCGCATTTTTTTCAGCTCCCGCATCATGGCGCTGCGGTCGGTGCTGATGTAGTCGGCCAGGGCACTGAGGGTAAAGGGAAGCAGAAAGCTGTCCGAGCCCGCTTCCAGACGGCAGATGCGGAAATAGCACTGCAACTTTTCCCGGATGCTGCGGCGGCTGAGGACCTCCACCCGGCGGCTCAGCCGCCGGGTCTGCTCCGTCACCAGCTGGAACATATTCTGGACCAGCCTGCTGTGATGGGCGCAGGCGTTTTCGCAGCGCTTCATCAGATGGCCGTACTCCATAAACAGCGCTTCGCTCTCCCCGCCGCTGACTACCTCCACGCAGTCACCCAGCTCCGGGGTAAAGGCCAGGACCTCTCCGAAGACGCCGCCGGTGCCGATCTGCTCCAGAATGGTCCGGGTACCGGCGTAGTCGTAACGGACCAGGGCGGCGTGGCCCCGGATCAGGACGCCCACCTCTCCTCCGCCCTCGCCGTAAGTGCAGATGGTCTGGCCGGATTCATATCTGGCCTGGCGCATATGGAAGCAGTGGATCATGGCATCCACTTCGCCGTTGGTGATGCCCTGAAATAGTGCCAGTTCGCTGTACTCCATACGGACTCCTTGCCTGTGCCGCCCGATATCTTGTGGTAAAATGGAAGCAAGCGGCACAAAATATAGAAAAGATTTTTCTCCGTGTTGCTGATGCAACATCATTTTCCCGGTTCCTATGATATACTGAATTCGCACAAAAGTAAAGCCCCAATTTGGATTGGGCTGAAAATTGGGAGGAATATACCATGATGCAGGTAAACGTGACCGGCGGGAGCGTCGGCCAGGAGGAGCTGGACGCCTATATTGCCCGGGCCAACAGCAAGTATTCCATCGGCACCGTTCAGGCGCTGGACATTCATGTGGACGGGGAGTATGTCGATCTGCGCTACCATCTGGCGCCCCGGCCCTTCAGCCGGATTCGCCGGATTACCGGGTATCTGGTGGGGGACATGAGCCACTGGAACAACGCCAAGGCGGCGGAGGAGCGGGACCGGGTCAAGCACATCTGACGGCTCCGGCAGGCGGTTTTACCTCTGCTGGCCGGGAAGGATAAGCGGAGCGCAATGCCGGACGGGGAGGGGTCCCCGCCGGCATTTTTTGCCGGGGCAAAGAACCGGACGGATAAGATTGCCGTCTGGGGATAATTCTGTCTTGCCAAACCGGCGTCCACCGGATATAATGAAGGTAATGAAGGTGCAGGGGCAGGAGAGCTTTCCGGGAAGGAAGAGCCGGCGGGTGGAATGTCCCTGCTCTGCCATGGCGTTGAGGACTATTGTGAAGAGAGGTGTCAAATATGTCACTCAAGGATAAGCTTGCGGATTTTCTGTTCCGTCAGAAGCCGGAGCAGGCGCCCCGGGAGGAGGTCCCTGCTGAGCAGGCTCCGGCGGTGGAATCTGCTCAGGAGCCTGCGGCCGGCGAATTCAACCCGGCTTTGCTGGAGCTGCCGTCGGAGCATCCCCTCTACCGGCTGTATCATATGCGCCGGCAGGAGTCAGGCTATCTGCCCACTCCCCGGATTTGTCTGGATGAGGACGGCGTCCTGCCGAAAGAGATTGTGCAGCGGGAGCGGGAGCGGCTGAAAACACTGCTGATGTCCAAGTGCAGCGCGCGCCTGCGGGAGATCAAGGGGAAGAATAAACGGGGAAAGGGCGGCAAGAAGAAGGAAGAAGAGGAGGAGCAGCTGATCCTGGATGCGCAGCCCTGCTTTTTCTTCTCAGCGGATAAGCTCTATGCCTGGGGCATTGTGTTTCCGCCGGTGGGATACGGGGCGGAGGTGTCCCGGGAAATGCTTTATCAGGCGCTGGCGGCACAGGGGATTCTCTATGGTGTGAACACCCACCTGATTGACCGGTGGGCTATGGACAGGGAGAAGTATCTCCATCTGTTTCTGGTTGCCACAGGAAAGCCTGCTTTTGACGGGGCCAACGGCAATATTGTGGACAGCTTTCCCCGGGAAGCGGTGCGGTCTCTGGAGGTGGATGAGTTTGACCGGGTGGACTATACGGCGCTGAATCTGATTCATAACGTGAAACAGGGGCAGGAGATCTGCCGCCTGATTAAGCCGACCGAGGGTGAACCGGGCCGGACGGTGCTGGATACGGAGATTCCCGCCAAGTGCGGCAAATCCGTCCCCCTGCCCAAAGGGCGGAACACGGAAATCAGTGAGGACGGCACCCTGCTGATAGCATCAATCGCGGGCGATGTGGAATTTACGGGCCGCAGCTTCCAGGTCAAGCCTGTGCTGGAGATCCCGGGCAATGTAGACTTCTCCACGGGGAACATCAACTTCCTGGGAGACATCAACATACGCGGCGACGTACTCAGCGGCTTTACTGTCCGGGCAATGGGCAATATCCAGGTTGCCGGTGTGGTGGAGGCCGGCAGTACCGTGGAGGCCGGGGGCGATCTGGTTGTGGTCAAGGGTATCCTGGGCGATGGGACGACCATCATTCGGGCACACCGGAGTATCTTTTCCAAGTACATAGAAAACTCCACGATATATGTCCGGGAAAATCTTCAGACTGACTGCATCATCAACAGCCAGATTTACAGTGATGGTGAGGTGCTGGTGGTCTCCGGCCGGGGGACCATCATCGGCGGCCGGATCTGGGCTGCCAAGCGGATCAACGCCCTGACTGTAGGGGCCCGTTCGGAGTGCCGTACCTCCGTTATGCTGGGCGGGCTGCCGTGTACGAATTTTGAGTATGAAATTGTCCAGCGGGAGCTGAAAATGCTGGAGATGGAGCTGGAGAAGCTGGAGTGCCAGCTGGACAGCACCGGGAAGTCCAGCCTTCTGGACAAAACCCGGATGAAGCTCTCGCTGGCTGAGCTGAAGCTCAAGCAGCTGGAAAGTGAGCTGGCAGACATCAGGATTGAGACAGAGGAGAACAACACCGGGCGGCTGGAGTGCGGCATTGCCTATCCGGGAACGGAGATCTGTTTTGGGGATGAAATCCTCCGTCTGCGGCAGGAGCATCGCAAGTGCGCCGCTTCCTTTGTACGGGGCGAAATTGTGGTGACATAGCAGGTCCGGTGACCCGGCAGAGAGGAGGCCATTTGTGTTGACTGCAGTACCGCGGGAACAGCTGGCGGAGATTTTCGACCAGGTGGTCCGTGAGATTACCCGCCAGGCGGTAGGTGTTTCGCTGTGTCCGAACGGCGGTGTGCCTGAGGGAGAGCTGTATACGGTGTATATTGCTTTTGACGAACATTTCGGCACCAGCCTGTCTTTTTGCGCGGAGCGCGCGCTGTTTATCAGGCTGGCTCAGTGCATGATTATGGAGGAGGATATCTCGCCGCAGGATATGGAGGCCGTTGCGAAGGAGTATCTCAATATTCTGTGCGGGCATATTGCCGCCCAGATGTTTCCGGCGGGGAAGACCCCCGTCCGCTTCAGTGTCCCCGCGTTTTACCCCGGGCGGTATGTGCCCCGGGGACACAAGGAGCATATTGTTCTTACCTATACCGGCGATCAGATGGAAAAGGCCCAGCTGATTCACTGCATACCCGACAGGGGGGCTTGCGGCGCGGATGCGGGGTATCAAACAGAAGGAGTGAACTGATTTATGAAAAAACGGCTTATGGTTGTAGACGATTCCCGGGTGATGGAGCTGCAGATCTGCAAGCTGCTGGAAAATTCTAAATATGAAGTTGTCGCCTACTGTGAAAACGGAGAGGAGGCCATTGCCCGTTACGAGGAGGTCCAGCCGGATATTGTGACGATGGATATCATCATGCCCGGCATCGACGGCCTGGAGGCCGCGCAGGTACTTCTGGAGGAGCATCCTGAGGCAAGAATTGTTATGGTGTCTTCCCTGATCTGTGAGGAAACCATACAGGATGCCGAGGCCATCGGCACGAAGGCGTTTCTCTACAAGCCTGTTCAGCGGGAGGGCCTGCTCAAGGCCCTGGATAAGGCGCTGCTGTAGTACAATCCGCTATAGCCAGGAGAGCCCGGCGCATTTGCGCCGGGCTCTCCTGACTTTTTTGCCGGTTTCCGGGCCTGACGGCGCGCTTTCTCCGGATTTCCGCATGTTCGCCCCTTCCCGCGCATATACATGGAGCATATCGGGATAGGGAGTGTTGGGCCTTGAAGGGAAATATCGAGGAGCGGGCCTGCGAGCTGGCCGCCTATATTGTTGAGAACCGCGCCACCGTGCGGGAAGCCGCCAGACGGTTCGGCATCAGCAAGAGTACCGTACATAAGGACATCCAGGAGCGATTGCCCCTCTACAACAGAAACCTCTATCTGCAGGTGAAGGAAGTGCTGGACGAGAACAAAGCGGAGCGGCATATACGCGGAGGGATCGCCACCCGCCGCAAATACCGCGGAGAGGCATAGAAGCCCAAAAAAGAGCAGCCATCAGGAGGAAAGCGATCATGAAGCCATGCCGAAAGCAGAAGCAACCCACGCGCCGTCCGGCCCAGCAGCCGGACAGTGCCCGGAGCGTGTCTGGCCCGCCCCCGGCGGCGCTCCACCGTTACGTTCACCCCATCCGTACCGCCCGTCCGGCGGCGCGCTCTCCTCTGGAGGAGGCCCTCTCCGATATTCTGGAGACGCTCTCCTGCCAGTCGGAGCAGCTGGAGGAGGTGCTGCGGCGTCTGGAACGTGACAACTCGGATACAAAGTAAACAAATGGTGACAAAATTTCCGCCGCCCTTGTGTTATAGTCCTTTTGAGAGTATAATAAGGACCGGCGCGGCGGAACTGCGTCAATATCTGGGGCAGAACAAGGAGCATGGAATCCATGAGGCGCAGCAAAAGAAGGACCAGCGGCCTGCAGGCTGCCGCTGTGGCGGCGGTCTGCATCCTGTTTGTCATGACGGCCCTGCTGGGGCTGTATAAATGCTTTTCCAAGGAGCCGGAGCCCAAGCCGGAGCCGGTGGGCGGCACTCTGCCTGCCGGGAAGGCGGATGCTCTGGAACCGGGTGATTCCGTTCCTGTCAAAAATCCGGCTTCCGAGCGGAAGGAGCGGTTTCATACCATCCTGCTGGGAGGACTGGACGATGAAAACGGCGGCAGTGACACCAATCTGCTGGTGGCGGTGGACGCGAAAAACGGAAAGATCGATGTAATCAGCCTGCCCAGGGACACCCTGCTGGATGTATCCTGGCCGGTGAAGAAGCTGAACAACGCCTACCACCACGGCGGCTTTACCCAGACCATGACGGAGGTATCCCGTCTGCTGGGCATCCCGGTGGACCACTATGTTACGGTGGACCTCCGGGCCTTTGTGGAACTGGTGGACGCCATCGAGGGCGTGGATTTTGAAATTCCCGTGGAAATGGACTACGACGATCCCGAGCAGGATCTACATATTCATTTTCCTGCCGGACTCCGGCATCTGGACGGAAAGGAGGCGCTGGAGGTGGTTCGCTGGCGGCAGAACAACGACGGTACCGGCTACGCCACCGCCGACATCGGCCGCATCGGCACCCAGCAGGCCTTTTTGAAGGCTGCGGCCAGGCAGATGCTGCAAATCTCCAACTGGGACAAGATACGCTCCTACGCGGAAATTTTCCAGGAGCGGGTGGAAACGGATCTGGAGCTGGCCAACCTCATCTGGCTGGGGGAGCAGGCTCTGACCGTGGGCAGCGACAACATTACCTTCCACACCCTGCCGGGAGACGGCGCGGGTTATTATAAAGGCGGATCCTACTATGTGCTGGACCCGGAGGCGGTTCTGGAGCTGGTCAATTCCTGCGCAAATCCCTACCAGCGGGAACTGACGCTGGAGGATATGAGCATTCTGGTACCC